>JAFAWJ010000356.1 GCA_019242065.1 Chloroflexota bacterium | reverse complement strand
GCCGTGGACCTGGGCGTCGCCTCGCTGGCCGTGCCCGTGTTTTCGATCGACGACGTACCCACCCAGGTCGGATGGGCGCACGGCGTTCTGGGAGCAATAGACGCCCAATGACCGGTTCGCGGCGTCTCGGCCTGGCCCTGTCGAACGAAATACCGGTCGCTGAGACTGTTGCGCTGGCGCGCCGCGCCGAGGAGCTTGGCCTGAGCGAGGTGTGGCTGCCCGAGAGCAGTCACGGTCGAGGTCTGTTCACGGTGGCCGCCTCCGTCGCGGCCGCGACCAGCCGCGTCAAGATCGGCATCGGCATCGTCAATCCGTTCTGGCGGCACCCGTCGCTGATCGCCATGGAGGCCGCCGCGCTCGACGAGGCGAGCCAGGGTCGAGTCCTGCTTGGCCTGGGCGCGGCGCTGTGGACGCTGCGCGCCCTGGGCGAGGCCGACTCGCGTACCGAGCGACCGCTCGCGGCCATGGTCGAAGCCATCCACCTGGTTCGGGCGCTGCTGCGCGGCGCGCCGAGCCCCGTCAGCCCGCGCATTTTCGCCGCTCGGCAGGATTCGAGGCTGGACTTTCCCCGCGTTCGAGCGTCGGTGCCGGTGTACGTCGGCGCCGTCAACGCGCGCATGCTGCGCGCCACTGGCAGTGTTGCCGACGGTGTCCAGCTGGGCGCCATCGTCAGCCCGGGCTACGCGCGGTGGGCTGCCGAGCAGATCGCCGCTGGCGCGCGCGCCGCGGGCCGTGAGCCCGCCGAGCTCGATCTGGCCAGCAACGTCTTGCTGAGCGTGGACCGCGACCGTCAGGCCGCACGCGACGCCGTCCGCGACGTGCTCGCCTATTACATCTACCGTGTTGAGCCGGTCGTGCTGTCGACATCAGGCGCCGACCCCGAGGAGCTGGAGCGCGTGCGCCAGACGGTTGCCGACCAGGGCGTGCCCGCCGGCGCGCAACTGATCAGCTCGGCACTGATCGACACCTTCGCCGCCGCTGGCGATCCCGATCACGTCGCCGAGCGCCTGAAGGCCTACCTGGCTGCCGGCCTGCACGGCGTCCTGGCCTGGCACGTCATCGGCCCCAACCCCGCCACGTCCCTGCGCCTGCTGGCGGAGGTCGTCCATCCGCGTGTCTTCGACTGACACCGGCTGGGGCCTCTGGCTGCACGCCGTCCGCCCGGCCGCCGAGCTCGGGCGCCTGGCATCGGTTGCCGAAGATCTCGGCGCTTCGGCCATCCTGGTCGCCGACGAGGGCACCGACCGCGACCTGTTCGTCACCCTGGCCGCACTCGCGCTCCACACGCGGCGTGTCCGGCTGTTCGGCGCCGTGACCAATCCGCACAGCCGTCACCCGGTCGCCACCGCGGCGGCGTACGCCTCGCTGGCCGAGCTCGCCCCCGGGCGGATCGTGGCCGGCTTTGGGGCCGGCGGCACCCGCGTCTTCAGTCCTCTCGGCATGCAACCCCTGCGTCCGTACACCGCGCTCGTCGAATGCATCGACGTCGTCCAAGCGCTGTGGCGCGGCGAAACCGTCACACACACTGGCGAGTTCAGCGTGCACGGGGGCCGCCTCGACTGGAGTCCCGGCCAGCTGCCACTGGCACTCGCGGGTCGCGGTCCGCGTGTCGAGCGACTCGCCGCCGAGCGTGCCGACTGGGTGGTCCTAGCAGGTCGCGCCGTGGGCGCCGTGCCCGAGCTCGTGGCTCGACTGCGACAGCCCGGTCGCGCCGCCATCGCGTGGAACCCGGCCGCGGCATGGACCGAGCCGCTGCGGGACGAGCTGCGCCTGCACCTGGCCTACATGGCCGTCGACATGCCTGACGCTGATCGTGCACGGCTGGGCCTGGACCCCGCGGCGACCGAGACGCTGCGCGCCAGAGTTGCCAGCGAGGGTCCCGAGGCCGCCGCGTCGCTGATCACTGATGCGATTCTCGAGCGCTACGCGATTGTCGGTTCGCGCTCCCACGTCGTGGCTCGGCTTGGAGAGCTGCGCGCCCTGGTCCGTCCCGAGCTACTGGTTTTCGACGCGCGCGACTACACGCGCGCCGACCTCGAAGACATCGCCGCCCTGGCCAGCGATGCCGGCGCCGTCGCGTGTCACAATCGCTGACTCATGGTCTGGATACGCACGATCGATCCCGCTGACGCCCAGGGCCGTCTGGCCGAGGCCTACGCCTGGCAGTCACGCAAGCTCGGACGCCCCACGGAGTTCACCCAGCTCGGCAGCCTGGCGCCCGAGGTGGTGCACGCGCGCCTGATCCTGTATCGGGCCAGCGAAGGCGTTCCCTCGCGCCTGACGTCTGCGCAGAAGCTGCTGATCAGTTACCTGACGTCGATTCTGAACACGACGCCGCACTGCGCGTCGCTGGCACGCACCGAGCTGGGTGCGCACGGCGAGTCGGCGCTGGTGGCGGCGCTCGACGCGCATGACTACGCGGCGCTGGATCCTGCCGACGCCCAGCTGGCCGTGTACGTCGAAAAACTCACCCTGCATCCGGGCGAGATCGATGCTTCCGACGTCGAGGCGCTGCGGCGCGTCGGCTTCGACGACCTGGACATCCTGGACGCCAACAACCAGTGCGCCCACCTGAACTACACCAATCGCGTAGCCAACGGCCTGGGGCTTCTCAGCGAGGCCGTAACCGAGGAGCGCACCCGATTGCGCGTCCCCGAGTAGGCCACGATGCCGCGCATCGAGCTGAGTCGTCCCCGAGTAGGGTCGCCACGCCGCGCATCGGGTTGAGTCGGCGCGGTCCGGGGTCGTTCAGGGCACGAGCCGCTGCACCCGCCACCCCTCAGACGTGCGCGAGTACTTGAGACGGTCCTGCAGGCGGTTCTCGCGCCCTTGCCAGAACTCGACCGTCTCGGGCCGCAGCCGATAGGCGCCCCAATCCGCGGGCACGCGCGTTTCGCTGGAACGCTCCGCCTCTGCGTAGCTCAGCTCGAGCGCCGCGCGGCTTGGAATGACCTGGCTCTGGCGGCACGCGCGCAGCATGACCTGCAACGGCAGCGGGGTGGCCGCGAACAATTCTTCGACCACCGCGCGAGGCAGCAGCTCTACAGTGCCGCTGATGCGCACCTGCCGTAACGGAATCGCCCAGAAAAAAGTGAGCGCCGCGTGCGAATTGGCGGCGAGGTCGCGCGCCTTGGGACTCTCGGTATTGGTCTGAAAGACGAAACCGTCGGGTTCGATCTTCTCCAACAGGACTGTGCGCGCCGAGGGCACGCCTTCGGCGGTGGCAGTCGCCAGGTTCATGGCGTTGGCCATCCGCTCGCCGGCCTCAATCGCGTCGGCAAGCCAGCGCTCGAGCTGGCGATGCGGATCAGGGTCGAGGTCGTCTTCGAGCAGCGTGAGCTGGGGCGAGGTCATCACCTAAAAGGGTAGGACACACCCTCACCGGACCCATGCCGGTGCGGTTCAATAGCCGCACCTTGAGCCCGCACCTCGGAGCATTCTTCTTCTGTGGCGTCGACATGCCCGACGCCGGCATCGCTGGCACCCCGCCCCAGGACCGTCGCTACGGTCAGGCCAACTTTCTCAACGTCTACGCCGACCTCGAAGCCTACGCGAAGGCCGCCGAGCATCTCGGCTACGAGAGCTTCTGGCTCGCCGAGCACCACTTCCAGCACGAGGGCTACGAAGTGGTGCCCAACGCCATCCTGATGGCGGCGTTCCTCGCCGAGCGCACCCAACGCATCAAATTCGGCGCCATGTTCAACGTGCTGCCGCAATGGCACCCGCTGCGCTTCGCTGAGGACTTTGCCCTGGCCGACGTGATGACCGGCGGTCGCATGCTGTGCGGCATCGGCCGCGGCACCGTGCCGCGCGAAGCCGAGCCCCTGGGCACGCGCGTCGGGTGGAACAACGATCCGGACGACACCTACAACCGCGAGGTCTTCGAAGAGCAGGTCGAGATCATCAAGCGCGCCTGGCACAACGAGACTTTTGCGTTCCAGGGCAAGCACTACCAGTTGCCGCCGCAGAAGATCGACGACCGCGGTCGCGGCGTGCAGACGCTGACCCTCATTCCCAAGCCGCTGCACGTCCCCGTCGACGTCTGGCAGCCGGTCACCAGTCCGCCGACTGCCGACTACGTCGCCCGCCACCGTCACAAAGCCGTGTTCTGGTACCAGAACCGCGCCATGCTCATGCGCAACTGGCAGCACTACGCCAGCCTGGTCGAGCGCTACCACGGCGTGCGCTTGCGGCAGGGTGAGGATCGCCAGGCGGTGTTGAACGTCGTCCTCGCCGACACGCACGAAGCGGCGATCGAACGCGCGCGAGCCGGGCACGACGAGTTCTGGCGTTTTTTGGGGCCGTACGGCTGGAGCAAGGCGTACGCCGACGACAACGGCCAACCCTGGGCGTACGGGCGGATTCCAAGTCTCGACGAGTCGATCGCCCAGGGTGCCTGGCTGGTCGGTACGGCTGACGAAGTCGCCGAAGACCTTGCTGGCCTGGGGCGCGAGCTGGGGCTGGAGTATGTCTCGATCTTTCCGCACTTTCCGGGCATGGTGCGCGAGCAGGCCATCGAGCAGCTCGAGCGCTTTGCGCGCGACGTGGTCCCGCGCCTGTCGAGCACCTCGCGTGAGACAGTCGGTGGTCGCGCATGACGGCCGTCGACTTGCTCCTGCTGGGCGGCCGCATCGTCACCGCGCGCGCCGACGGCCTGGTCATCGCCGACGCGGGGATGGCCATTTCGAACGGGCTGATCCTGGAGCTCGGGGAGCGCGCTGAGATCGAAGCGCGCTTCACGGCGCCGCGCACGCTCGCCTGTGACGGGATGCTGATCTTTCCGGGTCTCGTCGACACCCACACCCACCTGTACCAGACGCTGCTCAAAGGCCTGGGCGACGACCTCCCGCTGATGGAGTGGCTGGATGCCTGCACGCAGCCGAGCATCCCCCACCTGACGCCGCGTATGTGCTACGTCGCGGCCGTGCTGGGTTGCATGGAGTCCCTGCGGTCGGGCTGCACGACGATTTTCGACTACATGGTCGATCACCCGGACACGCAGGTGTTCGACGCGATCATCCAGGCCTTCGACGACGTCGGTATCCAGGGCATCCTGGGGCGCGGCCTGCGGGATCGGCAGGCCGAAACAGTCCTGGCGGCGACGCCGGGTATCGACGCTCAGCTGGCGGACTGCGCGCGGCTGGTCGAGACCTACGGCCGCGAGCGGGTGTGGCTGGCCCCGGGTGCGACGTGGGCGCTGGAAGAATCGAGCCTGCGCGACGCGCGTCGGTTCGCCACCGAGCGCGGTCTCCGCCTGAGTCTGCACACCGACGAAGTGCCCTTCGACAGCGCCGAGAGCGTACGCCGCTTCGGGCAGCGCACAGTCCCCTTCCTGGAGCGCGTCGGCTTTCTCGGTCCGGACGTGCTCCACGCGCACGGCGTGCAGCTCACCGAGGACGACTGCCAGATCCTGGCGCGACACGGCAGCTGCCTCTCGTATAACCCGGTCAGCAACATGTACCTGGGTAGTGGCGTGCCGCCGATTCCGCGCCTCCTCGAGCTGGGTGTGACGGTCGGGCTGGGTGCCGACGGGGCCGCCAGCAATAACAGTCAGGACATGCTCGAAGCGCTGAAAATCAGTGCCCTGCTGCCCAAGGTGGCCTGGCGTGACCCGGCCATCTTCACCGCCGCGGACGCCGTGCGCCTGGCGACTCGCGGCGGCGCGGCCGCTCTGGGCCGCGACGACTTTGGCACGCTCGAACCCGGCCGACGCGCCGACCTGTTCGTCTTCGACCCGCTGCACCCCAAGTCAATTCCGGTCCTCGATCCGATCTCGACGCTGGTGTACGCCAGCGGTGAGGTCAACGTCCACAGCGTGATCGTCGGCGGACGGGTGGTGCTGGATAATCGGCGCATCGTCGGCGTCGACGAGGACGCCATCTTGCGTGAGGCGCAGACGCTGGCCGAGCAGCTGGCCGACGTCGCCGGCACGCGTCGACGTCTGGAAGGCCGCTGGATGCGCCAGCGGACGAGTCCTACAGGAGCACTGGTCTGACGATGAGCACGACGCCACAGTCCGCCGACGTACCCGAGTGGACCAACCCGCCCGGCGTGTACGTGCCGGTGCCGCACTATTCGCAGGTCGCGCGCGCTGGCCAGACGCTCTACATTTCGGGCCAGCTTGGCCTGGACCTTCGCGGCGAGCTGGTCGGCGAGGGCGATGCGCGCGCCCAGGCGCGTCAGGCGTGGCACAACCTGGTTGGCATCCTGGCGCACTATGGCGCCACGCCGCGACAGCTGGTGAAGACGACGACCTATATCACCCACTGGGCGTATCGGCCGCTGGTCGGCGAGGCACGCGACGAAGTCTTTCCCGAGCCGCCGTACCCGCCGAGCACGCTGGTGGTGGTCCAGGGGCTGGCCGAACCGCGGTTCCTGGTGGAAATTGAAGGCATCGCCGTTTTGTGACGCACGCGCGGTGCTCGGCGCCTGCGCGAGCGTTGCCCTGCTGGTGACGGCGTGCGCGCCGGTGCCCATCCGCGCGCCAACGCCCACGGCCACGCAGAGGGCCGCGGCCACTCCAGCCCCGGCCGCCGCCGCGGCGCCGACCGCGCGGTTAGTGGCACTCGTCACGCCAGGGGCCGCTGCAACCGGAGGTGGCGCAACACCCGGCGGGCCGTCCAGCGCTGCAAACGGCCCTGGCGCAACACCCGGCGGGCCGTCGGCCGCTGCGACCGAAGTTGGAGCTGCACTTGGCCCGCCGGCCCCGACGCCGACGTCCGCCGAGCAACCTGTCGCATCGGCTGCGCCTACGGAGGTGCCTGAGGGGACCGTCGATGTGCCTGAGGTGCCGGCGCTGGATGGGCTGCTCGACGGGCTGCTGCCGGACGGTGATTCGACGTACGGCCTGGTGCTCGAGGACGTCGGCAGCGGCGCGCGCACGGCCGTCAACGACGGACAGATGTTTCCGTCCGCGAGCCTGTACAAGCTCGGCGTCGCCTGGCTGGCCCTGCGCGAGGTCGACGCCGGAACGCTGAGCCTTGACGACCCGCTGCCCATCGTCGACGACGACACCGTCGAACCCGAACCGCGCGGCGGCTTCAAGTCGGGCGACGCGCCGACGGTCCACGACGCGCTCGAAGCGATGCTGTCGGTCAGCAGCAATGCCGCGGCGCACGCCTTCATGCGCGTGCTCGGGCGGGCCAACGTCAACGAGGAGATGGAGCGCATCGGCCTCAGCCAGACGCGGGTGCCCGACGACGACGACAGCGAGGCGGTCACCTCGGCCGCGGACATCGCCCATCTGCTGCGACTGGTCTCGACCTCGCCCGAGCTGAGCGTCAGCGCCAAGGAGCTGCTGGCGGAGGGCATGTCCAATATCGCGCCGCCGGATGCGTTGCGCGACACGCTGCCGGACAGCGTGGCGATTCTGGACAAAACCGGCAACTTGGACGATTCGAGCAACGTGGGAGCGCTGCTGAAAAGTCAGCGCGGCACGGCGATCGTGGTGGTCGTCGACAGCGGGGTGAACCCTGGCGCGGCGCGCGCCATCATTGCCCAGGTGGGGCAAATCGCCTACCGGACCCTCCTGGAGTAAACCCCAGGTCTTTCGTGCTCCGCTATCGGAGACAGGACCACTCAGGACGCGGAGTGGCTGCGTTGCGTCGTGGACGTGGATTCAGGCCGTACCGTGTACCAGGCCGGCGGGCAGGCTGGCCAGCCAGCCGAGTTCGCGCACGGCCCACAGGCCGATCAGGATCGCCTCGGCGGCATCGTGGCGCAACGAGGTCGGGCGGCGCGCGCCGGACCAGTCGATCACACGCCGCGCCAGCTCGTCGGCGGTGCGCTTGGCGACTTCGCCGCTGCGCTGCTCGCGCGGGTACAGGAACGCGCGCCGCCAGGTTTCGGCGCTGACCCACCGGACTTCGATGCCGCGCGCCGTGGCCGCGTCGTCCCAGGCGGCCGCCAGGTCGCCACCACCTTCGACCACCAGGTGCGATACGTCGTCGAGCAGCGCAGGCACCCCGCGACGCAAGCTGCGCGGCGTGCCGAAGTGCTGCGAGCGGTACCAGCGCAGGCGGCCGTCGGCGCCGTACAGCGCCAGACCGGTGTGCAGGCCGAGGTCGACGGCCAGCAGGCTCGGCGACGCGGGGTCACCGGGAGTGGCCATTGGATCGGCGTGGGCTGAGCACCCGGATACGCTTAGTCGTGATGACTGACGTTACGAGCACGGTGGCCGAACAGATCGAGTTTCTCCGCGGGCTGCGCCAGATTCGGCAGCTCAAGCCCGAGCCAGTGCCCGCCGCGGCGCTCCAGGACATCCTCGAAGTGGCGCGCTGGACCGGCAGCGCGCGCAATATCCAGCCGTGGGACCTGATTGTGATTCACGATCGGGCGACACTCCGAGCGCTGGGGACGATCCCCGACGGACACGGGCCGCACCTGGTCAACGCCGGCGTGGGTATCGCCCTGGTCATGTCTGGGGACCTCGAGCATCCGGACTTCGATACGTACGACGAGGGACGGCTCAGCGAGCGGATCATGCTGGCTGCGGAGGCGCATGGACTGGCGTCGGCTATCGGCTGGTTCAAGGGCGGCGCCTCGGACGAGGCCAAGCGGGTGCTGGGTGTGCCGGCTGAACGGCTGCTGCGCACGATCATGTCGATTGGTGTGGCGGATGATGACGGCCACCGAGCACGGCAGCGGCCAGCGCAGCCGCGCAAGCCGCTGACCGAGATCGTTCACCAGGAGCGCTGGTAGCCGCCCGCGCTTTCCGTCAGGATGAGGCGTCGAGTCGCCAGGGCTCGCGCTGGCAGCCGGGGCGGTCGTAGTGGTGGAACTCGCCGCGGGTGTTGATCGCCACTCGCACTGAGACTTCGGTGCCAACCGGCTCCAGGTGGTGGTTGCGCAACTTGGGACACAGCACGAAATCGCCCGCGCGCGCACGGATCGGCTCGGCCTCGCCTTCGATGTGCCAGTCGATCTCGCCGCGCATCAGCACCCACCACTCATCGTGCTCGTGATAGTGGGTATCGTTCGGCGTGCCAGGCGGATGGAAGATGACGAAGGCCTGGATGTCGTCGCTCAGCACCAGGGGCGCGGCCCACGGACCATCCTGGGCCGGGTGGCTGGCCAGGAGCTCATCGAGTCGAGCGTGTAACTTGGTGGCATCGAGAACCGAGACTTGAACGGCCATGGCGCAGGCGAGTGTAAACCCGCCGACGTGCCCCGCGGCCGCGTCATCCTCGGCGACAACCTCGACGTGCTCCACGGTCTGCCAGATGGCAGCGTCGATCTGATCTACGTCGACCCGCCGTTCAACACCGGCAAGCGCCAGCGACTCGAGCAGTTGAAGACCGTGCGCGACGACCTCGACGGCGATCGGACTGGGTTTCAGGGACAGCGCTATCGGACACTCCGCTTTGGCGCGCGCCTGAGTTTCGAAGATTGCTTCGACGACTATTTGCAGTTTCTCGAACCGCGGCTTGTGGAGTTCCGGCGGGTGCTGAAGACTTCTGGCAGCCTGTACATGCACCTCGACGCACGCGAGGTCCACTACGTCAAAGTCCTGCTGGACGTGATCTTCGGTCGCGCGTGTTTTCTCAATGAGATCATCTGGGCGTACGACTATGGCGGGCGACCGCGGCGTCGCTGGCCGCCGAAGCACGACAGCATCCTGCTGTACGTACGCGATGCGCGCGAGTACTACTTTGATCCGGAGGCGGCGGAGCGGATTCCGTACATGGCGCCCGGGTTGGTGGGTGCTGAGAAAGCGGCGCGCGGCAAGCGGCTGACGGATACGTGGTGGTCGACGATTGTGCCGACCAACTCGCGGGAACGTACGGGGTATCCGACGCAGAAGCCGCTGGCGATCTTGCGGCGCATCGTGGCCACCTCGTGTCCGCGGGGCGGACTCGTGGCGGACTTTTTCGCGGGCAGTGGGACAAGTGGCGTGGCCGCGCTGGCGGCTGAGCGCCGCGCGTTGCTGGTTGACAATAATCCGGAGGCGTTCGAGATTATGCGGCGTCGACTGTCCAGTGACGGGGTCGTCTTCGAGACTGTCGAATGACCCGCCGCTGCGCGGCTCCATCCGAGTTGTCAGACGAGGTTAAAGGAAAGGGGTTTTGTAAGAAAGGGGGGTTTGTAAGAAAGTGGGTTTGTAAGAAAGGTGTTTTGTAAGAAAGGGTTTGTAGAAGAAACGGGGTTTGTAAGAAATGGGGGTTGTAAGAAATGGGGCTTGTAAGAAGGGTATTTTGTAAGAAAGGTGTTTTGTAAGAAATGGGGTTTGTAAGAAAGGGTTTGTA
>JAFAWJ010000173.1 GCA_019242065.1 Chloroflexota bacterium | reverse complement strand
GTCCGACGCGGGTGCTGCTGGTCAGCGACGGCAATGTCTTCGTCGAGCGCGCCCTGGACCTGCGCTCGGGTACGCAGGTGACGCGTGTCAGTCCCGGTGACTACACGCCGCCGAACCAGGACCAGGCGTACGACCTGGTCGTGCTCGACGGGTTCGTACCCCCCAGTCTGCCCGCGGGCGCCAGCGTCCTGCTGCTGCATCCACCGCCTGACAACGGATTACTGACGGTGGGGACCGACACGAACGTCTCGGCGATCAGCGCGGCGCGCCAGGCGGATCCGCTGCTTGGCGACGTCAGCCTCGACGGCACGCACATCAGCCAGTCGCGGCGACTCAGCCCGCCGTCATGGGCTGACACGGTGCTGACCTCGCCCGAAACCCCGCTGCTCCTCGTCGGCGAGCAGAGCGGTCGACGGATCGGCGTCGTCGGCTTCGACGTCCACCAGTCAGATTTTCCACTCTTGCCCGGCTTTCCCGTGCTGATGCAGCACCTGCTGGACTGGCTCGTGCCGCAGGCCAGCACAGCCACGCCGGTGGTGCAGGTCGGCGAGGCGGTGTCGCTGGCGCCACTGCCTGAGAGCGTCAGTCTGGACGTGGTGACCCCGGATGGCCAGCGGCTGCAGATGGGCCCGCCATTTCCGATACCGGCCTTCACGGCGACCACTGCCCCCGGCCTGTACCAGGTCATCCAGCAGGACGCCGCGGGCCGGCAGACGACCAGTCAGTTCGCCGTCAATTTCGTGAACGCCAGCGAATCGAAGCTGGCCCCCGGCACGGATTCAGGCGCGCCCTCAGTCGCGGCGACCAACCATCCACTCGAAGCGCCGCACGAATTCTGGGAAGCCCTGGTCGTCGCTGGCCTGGTCCTGCTCGGGATCGAAGTCGCGCTGGCGTGGTGGCAGTTCGCGGCCCGCACCTGGCGGGCCCACCTGGCTCTGGCGCTCCGCCTGGTCATCGCCGCCTTGCTGCTGCTCGCGCTGGTCGGCGTCAGTCTGCCGCAGGTCGTCGATCGCCAGGCGACCGTGTTCGTCGCCGACGTCTCGGCCAGCACGCTATCGGCGCAGGCGTCGATGGCGGACTTCATCACCCGCGCCGCCGACGCCAAACACCCCGACGACGCCTTCGCCGTCGTCACCACCGCCGCCAGCGCCACCCTGAGCAGCGCGCTGTCCACACTCGCGCCCGGCGCGCCGGTCCAGCTCAGCGTCACCCAGCCGACAGACGGGACCGACCTGGCCGCCGGGCTGCGCCTCGGCGCCGACCTGTTGCCCGCTGGATATCGACCGCGCGTCGTGCTGCTCTCCGACGGCCAGGAGACCACCGGCGACGCCGTCGCCGCCGCGCGCGCGCTGAATGCCCGCGGTGTGCGAGTCGACGTCATGCCGCTCGTGCCACTCACCGGCCCCGAGGTGCTGGTCGACAGCGTCTCGACCCCTCCGACCGTCAGCGAGGGTGATCGCTTCAACATCGGCGTGCGGCTCGACTCCAACGTCGCCACCAACGCCCGCGTGCACGTGTTTGTCGACAATCAGGCTGTCGCCGACCAGTCGGTCAGCCTGTCGCCGGGGGCCACCGACCTGTCATTCAGTGCGCAGGCTCCGCAGGCTGGCCTGCTGGACGTGCGTGCCTCGATCGATGCCGACCAGGACACGCTGACCCAGAACAACACCGCGTACGCGGTCGTCGAGGTCGAAGGGCCGCCACGCGTGCTGATCGTCGAGCAGCGGCCAGGCGAGGGCGACACCATCGCCTCGGCCCTCTCGAGCACCGGCATGCACCTCGATCGCGTCGCCGTCGGCGACTTGACCGATCAGCTCGACACCCTCGGCAGTTACTCCGCGGTCGTGCTGGCCGACGTCTCGGCCTCGAGCCTCACCGACGCCCAGCAAAACACCCTGCGCGACTACGTGCGCGACCTCGGGCGCGGGCTGCTGGCCATCGGCGGTGATACCAGCTTCGGGCAGGGTGACTACATCAACACGCCCCTGGACGACCTGCTACCGGTCCGCTCGAGCGTGCAGTCGCACCGCGACCAGGGCCGTGTAGCGCTGTTGCTGGCAATGGACACCTCCGGCTCGATGGGCGACGACGTGTACCACGAGGGCACCACCAAGCTGGACATGGCCAAACAGGCCGCCCTGCTCTCCGCCCAGGAGCTCGCGCCGCGCGACGAGGTCGGCATCATGACCTTCGATTCCGATCAGCACTGGATCCTGCCGCTGACCGGGATCCTGGGCATGCCCGCGTCGCTCATTCAAGGCCGCCTGGACCCGCTGGTTGCCGATGGCGGCACCAACATTTTCCCCGCCCTCTCTGCGGCTTTTGAGGCCATCAAAGACACGGATGCGCGCTACAAGCACATCATCCTGATGACCGACGGCATCTCGTGCTGCCCCGGCGATTACGCCACCTTGCAGGACCGGATGCGCGCGGCGAATGTCACCCTGTCCACGATCGCCATCGGCGGCGACGCGGACACCGACCTGCTGAGCCAGCTCGCCAAACAGGGCGACGGTCGTTACTACTTCGCCGAGCACGCCCGCGACATTCCGCGTCTCATGACCCGTGAAACGGACCTGGCAACTCGCGGCCCGCTGGTCGAGGGCACGATCACGCCGCGCCAGGTCAGTCCGGACGCCACCCTCTCGGCGCTGGCCGCGGGCGGCCTGCCGCAATTGGGCGGCTATCTGGTGACCAGCCCCAAGGACCTGGCCGAGGTACTGCTGGTGTCGGATGCCGCCGACCCGATCCTCGCACGCTGGCAGTTCGGCCTGGGGCGCGCCGTGGCCTGGACCAGCGATCTCCGCGGCCGCTGGTCCCAGGATTGGCTCCAGTGGCCAGGCACGGCCCAGTTGTTCAGCGCCATGGTCAACTGGACCATTTCGCCGGCGCAGGGTCCGCTGCGCCTCAGCCTGCGCGCCGACGCCGCGACGGGCCAGCTCGACGTCGTGGAGGCCACGCCGTCCGGATCGCCAGGCCAGGTACAGGCGCACGTCGTCCAACCCGACGGATCGGACCAGACGCTCGACGTGCCCGCCACTGGCCCGGGCGAGTACGGCACGAGCTTCCCATTGGCCGGCCCCGGCACCTACCTCGTGCGGGTCGACGAGGCGGGTGTCGGCCAGGCCGAAGCCGGGCTGCCAGTTTCCTACCCCGCTGAGTTCCGCCAGGTCACCGCTGATACCCACCGCATGCAGCAGATCGCCACCGCGGGTGGCGGTAGCGTCATCTACTCGCCCGCCGACGCGTTCGCGGCCAACCTCGCGCCGGTCACGACACCCTTGCCACTGCAGCGCGGGCTGGTACTGATCGCCGCGATTCTGCTTCCGCTCGAGGTTGGCCTGCGTCGCCTGCGACTGTCGCCCGCTGACGTGTGGGCCTGGGTGCGCCGTCCGCACCGCCTCGACCTGAGCCTGCCGCACTGGGCACCCGAGCTGCCCGTGCAAACACCCGCCTGGGCGCCAGGCGCAGCGAGGTCTCGACCCCCAGCGCCGCCCGTCGTCTGGCCCAACCGCACGACTGAGCCGCTCGGGGGCGGCCACGCCTCACCTGGTCTGGCCCGTGACCAGTCCGCGGACGCCCAATCCAGCCAATCCGACGAAGATGACGCCCTTGGCGAAGCCATGCGCTGGCTGGCCGCCCGCCGCGGCTCGCACGGCGACCGCGGCTAACCTGCGCCACTCACGCGATCAGCTTCTGGCCGGGTGCCCCCGCACCACCGCCTCGTTGACTTCAGTGCCCCAACCAACGCCGTCCGGCAGGCGCACATACCCGTCTTTGATCACCACCCCGTTCGTCGTCAGGTCGTTGACCCACGGTGCCTGATCGACGTCCATTTCCATGATGCGCACGTTGGGCACCAGCGCACAGAACGTCATGCTCATCAGCGTGGCCAGCGGTGAATAGAAATTGTGGGGGGCGACGTTGACTTCGTACGCATCCGCCATCGCGGCGATCTTCAATGATTCGCCGAGACCATTCCACGGCACGTCGACGATGAGGGCGTCCATTGAGCCGTGTTCGAAGAACGGCCGATATTCCCGTCGCCCGAACAGGCTTTCGCCAGTCGCCACCGGAATCGTCGTCCGCGACCGCACATACGCCAGCGCCGCCGCGTTGCGCATGTCGATTTCCACCCAGAACAAATCGGCAGGCTCCATGGCTCGCGCCACCTTGAGGAAGCCCTCGGTCTTGTAGTTGAAGTTGAGATCGACCAGTAGGTCGACTTCGAGGCCGGCGCCCTCCCGAAAGGCTGCCAGTTGATCGCGGATCGCCGTGAGGACGTAGCGCTCCGGGTTGAGCTCAGGGAAACTCTCGCCACGCGCGAACCCGGGCGTGTGACCACGCGCTTCGCCGCCGTCGGCGTCGAACAGGATCACGTTGGTTTTGAGCGCTGAATAGCCGCGCGCGACGACCTCGCGGCCAAGCGCGACGATATCGTCCAGGGAGCGCACCTCGGGCACCGCCATCGCCTTCGCGCGGGCGCCGACACGGTACGTGCCACAGTGCGACCAGTACACCCGCTGTCGGTCGCGCACCGGCCCGCCGAACAGCTCGTACACCGGCACCTGCAAGGCGCGCGCCTTCAGGTCGATCAGCGCGTTTT
>JAFAWJ010000045.1 GCA_019242065.1 Chloroflexota bacterium | reverse complement strand
AACCGTGGGCCGGGTGCGGGTTGAGCTTGCTCTTGACGAACTCCCAGACGTCGGAGACCTCTTGCTGCGAGATCTTGAGCTCGTGCGCGATGCGCCCGAACTTGTGCTCGCCGAGCTCCGTCAGGAACTGGCTGACGATCTCGCGGGCGTGCGGCTGGGACAGGCCGCGCTCTTCGAGGTGGTCGATCTGGATGAGGAGGCACTCGCTCAGGCGGCGGGCGCCGATGCCGATCGGCTCCTGGGCCTGGAGCACGCGCAGCACGGCGCGCACCGTGTCGATCGAGACGTCGAGCTCGTAGGCGACGTCCTCGATCTTGATCGCCAGATAGCCCTTTTCGTCCAGGCTGCCGACCAGGTACTCGGCGATCGGCATGTCCTCCTCGGGCAGCGCCGCGCCCATGTCCATCAGCAGCTTTTCGCTGAGTGTCTGCTCGGACGCGACCCGCGTCAGCGGATCAAAGTCTTCGTCGTCTGACGACCGGCCGCGCGTATCGCCGTCGTCGTAGCCGTAACCGCTGCCCTCGGGTCCGTAGGTGCTGCTCGACGAGCTACCTTTCTGGCGCTGGATGCAGCGCGGGCAAATCGACCCTTGCAGCTCGGTGCCGCAGATGCGGCAGGTCGGCACCTCGACGAGCTCGAGGGCGGGATTGTCGTTGAGCTCGGTGGCGATCTGTTGCTGGAGCTCCTGAGAGGACAGCTCGAGGATGTAATTGGCCGCGACCAGTCGAGGCGAGACCTTGAGCGTCTGATTCGGCGAGTACTCCTGGCCGAGATCGAGCTCCAGCTCCATCGTCATACGGATTACAGCTTCTTGATGTTCTTCTCGATGCGCCGAAAGGCCTGGTCGACGATGTCTTCAATTTCTGAGAGTGCCGACAACAAGGCAGGCTTCAGCTCGGGGACAATTTTGTCCATGACAAACTCGCGGCCGGCTTCCACGCTGTCGCTGCTGGCCCAATCGCGCGCAAGCCTGGCCAGCTGATTGCTCGGCTCTTCGATTTCCTCTTCCGCGCGCGAGCGGCGCAAAATAAAGGCAATAACACCCGCCGCCAGCGCGGCGGCGATGACGGTGCCAATGGCGCGTCCGCCGCGATCTTCCCAGGGTTTCGAGCTGGCGTACGCGCCGCTACCTTCGTCAACCATCGTGTCCTCTCCCTTCGCGTAGTTCAACAAGCGTACGAAACGGAAAGCATCAGACGCGACCGTCGAGACCGTGCTCCGCCAGCT
Source organism: Chloroflexota bacterium (assembly GCA_019242065.1). Next base: position 3,896 of record JAFAWJ010000045.1, on the reverse strand, counting down.
TTTTCTCGATGGTTGCAATATCCGTGCCAAGCAGCCGGGCCGCGGCGTGGCGGTTGCCGTCCGAGCGCAGCAGCGCCCGCTGCATGTAGCGCGACTCGACCGCCGCGAGCACCTCGGCCAGCGTCTTGCCGTCGGTGAGCTGCTGGTTCAGGTCGATGATCGCGATTTCGCGATCGACGTCCATCGCCAGGTGGTCGGCGGTGATGACCCCGCCCTGGGCCAGGACGACCGCGCGCTCGACGGTGTGCTCCAGCTCGCGCACGTTGCCCGGCCAGTCGTACGCCATCAGGCGCTGCAGGGCTTCTTCGCTGATGCGCGCCGGCGCGCTGGCGTCGCTGAAGCGGTGCTTCTGCAGGAAATGCTCGACCAGGAGCGGGATGTCCTCTTTGCGCTCGCGCAGCGGCGGGACGTGGATGGTGATGACGGCCAGACGGTGATACAGGTCTTCGCGGAAGCGCCCGGCCTCGACCTCGGCGCGCAGGTCCTTATTGGTGGCGGCGACCACGCGCACGTCGACCTTGATCGACTGGGAGGAGCCAACTCGCTCGAACTCGCGCTCCTGCAGCACCCGCAGCAGCTTGGCTTGCAGGGTAAGGGCCATGTCGCCGATCTCGTCGAGGAAGATCGTGCCCTTGTGGGCCATCTCGAAGCGACCGATGCGCTGGCGGTCGGCGCCGGTGAACGAGCCCTTCTCATGGCCGAACAGCTCGCTTTCCATGAGCGTGGCCGGCAGGGCGGTCAGGTTGACCTTGACCAGCGGTCCCTTGGAGTACGTCGAATACTCGTGCAGCATCTCGGCCACCGACTCCTTGCCGGCGCCGGTCTCGCCGATGATCAGTACGTTCGCGTCCGAAGCCGCGACCTTGCCGATCATCTTGTAGACGTCCAGCATCTGGGGCGTGTTGCCGACGATGCGCTCCGAGAGGGCCTTGTTTTCCTGCTTGCTGCGGACGAGCTCCTGAGCCAGCTGCTGCCGCTCGAAGTAGCGACGGATCGTGAACAGCACCCGATCGATGTCGAAGGGCTTGGTGATGTAGTCGTAGGCGCCCAGGTGCATCGCTTCGATCGTGGTGCTGGACGTGCCGTAAGCGGTCATCAAGATGACGTTGCCGACGTTGATGTCCTGGGCCGAGAGGCGCTTCAGGATCTGGATGCCGTCCTGGTCCGGCATGCGCAGGTCGATGAGCAGCAGATCGGGCTCCTCGACGGGCACGATGCGCAGCACCTCGCTGCCGCTTTTGGCCTGGAGCGTGTCGTAGCCCTCGCTCTGCAGGAGCTCGACGAGGGTGCCACGGATGGCCGCGTCGTCGTCGGCGATGAGGATGCGTCTGGTCTGGATCGGGCGGTCGCTTTGCTGTTCTGCGGGGCGCGCCTTACGTTGTGCGCGTGCAACCATGACCGTGGGTCTTTGATCCTCCTCCAGACCTGCGCCGAAATCCCACCGTGCCACCCGTCACGGGGCCTCGAGGACGGCACCGCAAGTATGCCACACGAAGAAGTCAGAAGACAGAACTGGTAGCCTCCCACGGCAGTGAACGCGCAGGCGCCGCTGTTTTCGGATCCACGCCAGGCGGCCGCGGCGGCCGGCATGCCGCTGGCGGCGCGCATGCGCCCGCGGACGCTCGACGAGATCCTCGGCCAGGACCACCTGCTGGCGCCCGGCCGCGCCCTGCGCCGCGCACTGGAAGCCGACCGCGTCCCCAGCATGCTGCTGTGGGGTCCGCCGGGCTCGGGCAAGACGACGCTTGCCGAAGTGATCGCCAGACTCAGCCACTCGCGCTTCGTGGCGCTCTCGGCCGTCACCGCGGGCGTGGCCGACCTGCGCAAGGTCGTCGACGAAGCGCGGCGCGCGGCCGACCAGCGCACCATCCTGTTTATCGATGAAGTCCACCGCTGGAACAAGGCGCAGCAGGATGCCGTGCTGCCGCACGCCGAAAACGGCACGGTGACGCTCATCGGGGCAACCACCGAGAATCCCAGCTTCGAGGTGAACGCAGCGCTGCTATCACGTGTCCGCGTGTTCACGCTGCGGGCGCTGAGCGACGCGGACGTCGAGACCATCGTGCGCCGCGCCCTCGTCGATGCCGACCGGGGTCTGGGCAGCCGCGGCCTGCACATCGAGGAGCCGGCGGTCAAGCACCTGGTCGAACGCGCCAACGGCGACGCGCGCATGGCGCTGAACGCCCTGGAGCTCGCCGCGAACGCGGCGGGCGACTCGTCGACCATCACGCTGGGGCTGATCGAAGACGCGGTACAGCAGCGCGCGCTGGTCTACGACAAGGCCGGCGACGCGCACTACGACACCATCTCGGCGTTCATCAAGTCGGTGCGCGGCTCGAATCCGGACGCGGCGGTGTACTGGCTGGCGCGCATGCTGGAATCCGGTGAAGACCTGATGTTCATCGCCCGTCGCCTGGTGATCCTGGCCGGCGAGGACGTTGGACTGGCTGATCCGCACGCGTTGAGCGTGGCCGTGGCCGCGCAGCAGGCCGCCCATTTCGTGGGCATGCCCGAGGCGATGTTTCCGCTGACCGAGGCGACGCTGTATCTGGCGACGGCGCCCAAGTCGAATTCGGTGGGTCGCGCGTACAGTGCGGCCATGGACGCGGTGCGGGACACACGCAACGATCCGGTGCCGCTGCACCTGCGCAACGCGGTGACTGGCTTGATGCGCGGCATGGGCTACGGGCGTGACTATCGCTACAGCCACGATTTTGTGGACGACGACCCGCGGCGCTGGACGCAAACGTACGTGCCAGAAAATCTGGTGGGGCGGCGGTTCTACGCGCCCGGCGATCAGGGATTCGAGGCGAGCGACATCGCGCCGCGCGTCGAGCGCATTCGCGGCCTCGCTGGCGAGGAGAAGGCAGATGGCTGACGGTTGGCTGACGATTGAGCCCGCCGAGATGGCTGAACTGGTCGAGACGCTGGGCAAGATTGGCGAGCAGCCCGGCGGCGGCATCGTGCGCCACGTGTACGACCCCGCCTGGTGCGCCGCTCGGCAGCAGGTGGCGGACTGGATGGCCGAGGCGGGTCTCGAGGTCAGCGGCGACGCCGTCGGTAACCTGTTTGGCCGACTCGAAGGTGAGAGCCCGCGCACCATCCTGACCGGCTCGCATGTCGACACTGTCATCCTGGGTGGCCGCTATGACGGCGGCCTGGGCATCCTCAGCGCACTGGCGGCCATGCGCGCCTTGAAGCGCAGCCTCGGCCGGCCGCGCAAGTCGGTCGAAATGGTGGCGCTGTGCGAGGAAGAGGACAGCCGCTTCCATGCCAATTTCTGGGGTACCCGCGGGATCCTGGGCCAGATCGAGCCAGGCGAGCTCGACTCGCTGACCGACGACGACGGGGTGACGATCGCACGGGCGATGGGTGAGGTGGGCCTGGCGCCCGAGCGCGTCCGTGACGCGGTCCGCACCGATCTGGAGGCGTTCGTCGAGCTACACATCGAACAGGGCCGCATCCTGTATGACGCGCACCTGCCGCTGGGTATCGTCGACGCCATCACCGGTCTGTACCGTTTCCGCGTGACGCTGGAGGGGCGCACCGATCACGCCGGGACCACGCCCATGGACCTGCGTCGCGACCCGCTGCAGGCGGCGGCGCTGTTTGCTTCCGAGATGACCCGCCTGGTCGCCGAGGTTGGCCGGCCGGCGGTGGTCACCAACGGCTGGTGGGACGTGCGGCCGGGCGCCTGGAACATCGTGCCGGGCCACGTCGAGTTCTCGGTCGACCTGCGCCATCCCGACGAAGCCAGCAAGCAGCGACTCGCGGCGCAGATCCGCCAGCTTGGCCAGGACATCGCCGCCGAGCGCGGCGTCAGCATCGAGTACGAACTGGCCAGCGACGTGTCGCCGATGGCCATGGATGCCAGCCTGAAAGCCGAGCTGCAAGCA
>JAFAWJ010000006.1 GCA_019242065.1 Chloroflexota bacterium | reverse complement strand
TAGACGAACGCGCCACTCACTCCGGCGTGGTCCAGTAGTTCAAGCTGATCCGTGAGGCTGCGGGCCTGTAGCTCTTCGCTGCGTTCGTGGATCGTCATGACGCGTGGCCGGACGAACGGCCGGGTCAGCGGGAACAGATACAGTGCCATGCTCAGCGTGTCGATGTTCTCCGGTCCGGCCGGGCCGGTTTGGTCGGCGCCGGTCCGCGTCCGAAACCCCAGCTCAGTGACTACAACGGGCTTACCCGATGCCACCAGGGGCTCCAGCAGCGCGAGGTAGCGGTCTTTGACCGGCTCGCGCCAGTAGTAGTTGACGCCGATCAGGTCGAACATGTCCCAATCGACGCGCTCGGGCGGCAGAGCCGCGTAGGTGACTGGACCGTCGAAGACCGCTCGTACCGCCTGGCTGGCTCGGGCCAGGAACGCGTTCAGCGGCTTGTCGCGAGATTTGATGAGTGCCGGCGAGGCGCTCTGGACCCGCTGGCCGTGGGTCCAGCCAGGGATGATGCCGCGCATGACGATGCTCAGCTCACCGCCGACGACGAATACCAGCCGTCCCGGCCACCGGGAACGCAGTTCTTCGGCGACCTCAGCAGCGCGGGCGATGTGACCTAGCACGGTGCGTTGGTTCTTGTTCAACAAGAGGGGGCAGAACCAGACCTCAAGGCCCTGCCGCAACGCGTACTCTGCCGCACTCGCCAGGCGTCCTATGTCCCGGCCGTGGATCTTGATCGCGTTGCAGTGCAGGCCAGCCTTGACAACCTCTATCTCGCGGCGCACGACGGCGGGGCTGTAGTCCGGCCGCCAGTTGACGCCCATGACCACGCCTGCGTCGTAGCACACGCCTTTGCGGTTCATCTGCGGCCCAGGCCGGTGTTGCGTGACAGCGGCGTGACTCTTCGTGCGGAATACGCAAAATTGCGGGCCACGTAGCAAACGGTACCATGGCGACGTGCCCCAATCCACCGGCCTGCGAGAGCGGAAGAAACTCGCCACTCGCCGCGAGCTGAGCCAAGCTGCGCTGCGGCTTGCCACGGAACGAGGAGTGGAGAACGTGCTCGTCGAGGACATCGCCACCGCCGCGAACGTCTCGCCGCGCACGTTCAACAACTACTTCTCCTCCAAGTTCGAAGCAATCTGCGCCATCGCGATAGACCGGGCCGAGCAGATCGGCGCGAGCCTTCGCCAGAGACCGGCCGGCGAGCCGCTATGGGACGCGATCACCGCCGCCGCTCTTCAGCACTACGAGGGCTCCGAGGAAGCGCTCGACGCCGACGCGATGTGCCGTCTCGCTGCGGTGCTCACCTCGCACCCGCTGGAGGGCGAATACCTCAAAGTCACTGCCGCGACGCAGCGCGCTCTTGCTGAAGCGATCGCCGACCGACTGGAAGCCGACATCGACCACGACATGCTTCCGATGATTCTCGCAGGGGCTGTCACCGCAGCCTCACAAGTCGCGATCCGCCACTGGTTCGCCTCCGACCCACCCGGCCCACTCCGACCACTTCTGCGGCGTGCCCTACACGAACTGGCGACGGCGTTCACCACTTCGTAGGTCCACCCCGCTTGACTCGAACCCGAGTCCCTCACTCAGCGTGGAGGCTGGCCGGAACCGCTCGCGCGTTCGTTCGCAGCCATGGTTGTCGCGCATCCGCACTCCTGGACGGTCCCGAGCGATGTCCACAACGCTCCCTTCGAGAGCCAGTGTCTGATCCAGTGGAGGCGGCGGCGTATCCAGCTGGTGGTGCCCAGCAAGCACTTCGGCAGCGGTGCTACTCGGAACTGATCTTCTCGAGCCTCTCCAGGGTGGCCGTCATGGACTCACGCATCGAGTTTTTCCCGTTAATCCACTTAGCTCCATCGCTCACTAGGGATTCGCGAACGTCCTCCCTCACGGTGCCACAGTCAAAGACCTCCGTCACAACGGTGGCATCCTCACCGTCCGGAGTGAGGATGTAGCCCCAGCGGTAGCCTGCAGGTATGCCCACTTTGGATGGATCATCACCCTCAGCCCGAGAAGGGTCTCCGGGTGCCGGTTCCCAGAAAATCCGGCGATCTGGCTCGAACTCCACGACATAATTGATCATGAGGTAGTCGTCTCCGAGTCGATGCATCTTCATCGTAAACGTGTCTCCCACCTTGGAGATAGGGCGGTCGAGTACGGCTCCCCGGAGCATGTCGGATCCATCGAAGTCCATGTGCCGTTGCGGATTCGACAGGATGTTGAAGATACGAGTCGCCGGTGCTTCGATTCTTCTTGACAGCTCAACCGTCTTGGATTCCTCTGCCATTGTCTCGCTCCTTCTGTCTCCGTATGGTGTATCCGTTCAAATGTTTGCAGTGGGGCCCTGGCCACCGTCGAATCTTGCCAGAGCCGAATGCTCGTGATTCGGCGTTAAGTGGCGGGTTCAGACGGCTCGTCATCGGCAACTCGGTAAGACGGACCCGACGGGTCACTCCATGCTCCAGCCGGGTCGGACGAGACCCATCTCGTAGGCGTAGACGACGAGTTGGGTGCGGTCGCGGGCTCCGAGTTTGGTGATGGCGTGGCCGACGTGGGTGCGGATGGTGGCAGGGCTGAGGTAGAGGCGCTGGGCGATCTCGTCGTTGGTAAGTCCGCCGGCCACGAGGGCCATGACTTCGCGTTCGCGCTCGGTCAACAGTTCGAGCTCGGTGGCGGCCCGGGGTTGTTTGGCCCGGGCGGCGAACTCGGCGACGAGACGGCGGGTCATTCCCGGTGAGATGAGCGAGTCGCCGGCGGCGACGACCTCGAGAGCGGTGACCAGGTCAGCGGGCTCGGTGTCTTTGACCAAGAAGCCGCTGGCGCCGTGGCGGA
>JAFAWJ010001173.1 GCA_019242065.1 Chloroflexota bacterium | reverse complement strand
ATCAGGAAGCGCTCCTGGTCCGATGCGAAGACTTCGCGACGGCGGTGGAGGAAGTAGTCGTTCGGACCAAGACGTGGCCGGACCTGAGGTCCGGGCCAAGCCAGGTGTCGAGAATGCCGTGGTCAATGTCGACAATGGCGTTCAGGTCGAGGACCCTCCCATGCCGAGAGGCCGTCACTCTCGGGCGGGCTGCGACGATACAGACCTGGATTCACCGGTCGGAGCAGTATAGTGACCCGGTCCACCGATGTCCCGGCTGCTGGTCGTCAATCCCAACACCAGTCAGGCAATGACTTCGACCATTCGCGTCTCCGCGGAGTCCGCCGCACAGGCGCTCGGAGTCGATGTCGATACCCTCTGCCCCAGTTGTGGTCCGGAGTCGATCGAAGGTCGATTCGACGAGATCGTCAGTGCCTACTGGACCCTGGAGACCATCATGCGGGTGGCCGATCGGTATGACGGGATCGTCGTCGCCTGTTTCAGCCAGCACGTAGCGATCGAGGGCATTCGCGAAGCGCTCGAGATTCCGACGATGGGGATCTTCGAGGCATCGGTGCTGTACGCGCTGCCGCTCGGCGCTCGCTTCAGCATCGTGACGACGTCCCCGCGCTGGGAACCGCTGCTGACCGATGGTGTGCGGTCGCTGGGTGTGCACGAGCGCTGCGCGTCGGTGCGCAGCTCCGGGCTCGCCGTCCTGGATCTCGACCGCTTGCCGCACCAGGAGGTGCTGCAACATCTTGCGGAGCAGGCGGAGCTCGCGGTCGCACAAGACGGGGCCGAAGTGATCCTGCTGGGCTGTGCCGGCATGGCCGGTTTGCAGGCGGCGGTGGCGGAGCGCGTCCGCGTGCCCGTGATCGACGCGGTTGCCGCGGGCGTCAGCCTGGTGGGTGCACTGGCGCTGGCCCACGCTCGCATGAGCAAACGCAACCTGTACCGGCCCGTGCTGACCAGGAACATCACGGATCTGCCACCCGGTCTGGCGCGTATCTATGGATCCAGCGCCTAGCACCGAGTTTGTCCAGACCAGCAACGGCTGCGGGACTGCCTTGTCAGTGGCCGCGACGCTCCGCACGCCGCGCGCGCTTCTCCGACCGGGGTGGACGGGCGGGTGCCGCGAACGGCGGCCCTTGATGCTTGAGTCCTCTTGCCCGATGCCCATGGCTGGATCGAGATGACAACAGCTGGCCCATCACCCGATTGCACATCGCACCGGTCTGCAGCAGCCCCGCGTTTCAATCCAGGTTACTCTCCAGGCGCCTCTGCCTGGTACCGCTCCAGGGCGGACAGGCGTGTCCAATCGGCCAGGTCAACTCCCAGAGTCGAAGCAGCCGGCCGCCCGCGCCCCAACGCAATCCACCCAACCTGATCGGCCAGAACAGCAAAGTTCCGGCTGCTCACATTCCCATGTACCCCAGAGTTCTCCGTGTACCCCTCACCCGTCACCCACTCGCGGCCGAGCTCGCTCAGTCGCGCAGCGTCAACTCGCCTTCGAGGACCGGCACCACGCCGCCACCGACGGCGATGTTGGTGGCATGTCCGTCGCGCAAGTCCAGACGGATTCGGATGGTGCTTGGCCGGCCCATCCGCTTGCCTTGCAAACTCACGATCTCGATGGGATCGTGCACATGCAATACACCCCGTTCGGCAATATATGCGCCGAGCGGACCGCTCGCAGAGCCAGTGGCGGCGTCCTCTGGCACCCCCAGCGTCTCACCGGCAAACATCCGCGAGTACACGCTGGCCGCACCCCGGCCCGGGTCGGGCGCAAAGACGAAGACGCCGCTGCGCTCTCCGTCAAACACGTCGTCGGGCAGGGCGGACAGGTTGGCTCGCACTCGATCCACAATTTGGGGCGTCCGCAGCGGCACGTACAGGAATGACACACCGGTTGTCCCACTGCAGATCGGCTGGTCGGGTAACAGATCCGATTCGACCAGGCCCAGCGCCTCCGCCACCAGGCCTCGGCTGGCCACCGGCGGCCCGAAACGCGCATCGCCGTGCGACATCCACACCACGCTCGGTGCGTCGGGATCACCCTCTAATCGCACCGGCACCAGGCCAATCCCCTCCTCCAGTGCCAGTTTCCCGCCTCCAGACGGTGCTGGCAGCCGATGCTGATTGGCCAGCACCCAGGTCGTACCGACGGTCGGATGGCCCGCAAAGGGTAGCTCGCGGCCAGGTGTGAAAATGCGAACGCGAGCCGCTGCCGCCGCCGTGGTCGAAGGCAAGACAAACGTAGTCTCCGCGAAGTTCATTTCCTGGGCAATGGCCTGCATCTCCTGGTCGGTGAGCCCCTCAGGGTCGAGGAACACAGCAAGCTGATTACCGCCAAAGAGCTGATCGGTGAACACGTCGACCTGGACGAAGCGATAGCGGCGCGGTGACATACCGTTGACGGTAGCCAGGCGCCCCCGTCCGCGGCAAACCCAAACAGGAGATAACGAGCATGCCTCAATCCAGCCCCTTGACCGCCGAGGATCGCACGGCCATCGTAGGCCTCATTGCCACGCAGAATCACTTTCTCGACGACTGGGACATCGAAGGGTTCGTGAAGAACTTCGTGGAAGACGGCGTCTTCGACACAGTCCTCGGACACTGTGAGGGACAGGACGAGATACGGCGTCACTTCGAGCGCCTCGGCGCCGGCCGTCGGAGCGGTAGCGGGCGCGGACGGCACTTCGTCGGCGGCTCGGCCATCGAGGGCGCCGCCGACCGCTGCACGGTTCGCACGAATTCCTTTCGGATCCACGAGACCGATCACGGCGAGCTGAGCATCGGCGGCCTCAGCGAGTACCAGGATGTGCTGGTGAAGGTCGACGGCCGTTGGCTCTTCAAGCAGCGCCATGTCGAGGACATCCTGGGCAAACGCGGGTAGACGGTACTTACCTCATAGCGATCGCCCGGCGGCTGCCGTGTCCGGACCATCGCAGCTACCTGCACCGGCACCGAGCTGCCGCAGGCAAACCTGTCGGCGCCGAGCCCTGACGACTACACCCCTGAAGCCAGCCTATGAAGAGCACGAGCAGCGTCGACGAGGCGTACTCGCCGACGCCAGATCAACTCGAGCCAGCCGATCGCGGCCGTTGCCACGCTATGAGACGCGCCGTCACCTGCTGCCGCACTTCTCCATGTTGATTGACCGTTTCAAACCCGAGACCCACGCTACCTCGCCCTGGCCGCGAGCTGGATCGTGCAATCGTATTGATGCGGATTTCAAGGTGAAGGATGTCCCCAGCTCTGGTCGCACTCGGCCATTTCAGCGAAATGTCGGAGCCGATGATGCCTGTCGCGATCGGCAGCGAAGCGACCAGCAGCCGCATCGTGATCGCCGCCGTGAGCCACCCGCTGGCAGCCAGGCCGTCAAAGAACGTACCCCGAGCTTGCACCTCATCCAGATGAAACGGCTGCGGGTCGTAGCGACGCGCGAACTCGGCAATTTCCTCCGGTGTGACCGCGTAGGTGTCACTGCGAAAGGTCTGCTGTTCGACGAGATCGTCAAGCCAGAGGCCATCAGCTTGTACGGGCAAGGGCGCCGTGCCATCGGTCGCCGATGCAAATCCAGCAGATATCGGATTGACATGTTCTGAGGACATCGTGTCGACTCCTATTGTCACGCGCTTTCACACCGTGCGCATCCTGTCGCCGGGATGCCGCATACCCTCGGCCCAGGGCAGATAAGTGCGTCACCGCGCACACGCCCCGATCCCCAGCGGGTACTCGACATCGGCTGCGGAACGGGCTACCTGTTGAGGATCCTAGCGAGCCGCTGTGCCACCGCCGACCAACTCGACGGCGTCGATCCCGCCGCCTCCATGATCGCAATCGCCGCCTCATCCAGCACCTACCGCCGTCTGCACTTCGCCGAACAACTTCCCTACCGGGATGCCACCTTCGATCTCGTTGTGAGCACAACCTCATTTGACCACTGGTCCAATCAAGAGGCCGGACCCCGCGAGTGCGCGCGGGTCTTCCAGCCGGACGGCCAGCTCGTGCTGATCGACCTGTTTTCACTCTGGCTGACCCCGACCCTGCTCGTCGGCCGCCGCGCAAAGGCCCGCACCAGACAGCGAGCCACCAGGCTGCTGCACAGCGCAGGGTTGCGGTCTGTCGCCTGGCAGGGCGTCTACGTCCTCATCATCAACGCGGCCACCGCGACGCGCTGACACCCGGAACCGACCCCAGACGCGACGACGCTTGCCGCCCGAAGTCGCCGAACGCCCTGACGGGTTCAGCTAGAGTATGCGATCCTCCAGCGCGCGCCGCATGAGTTCTTCGCCCGCGGCGACCATCGTCGGTTCGCCCCCATCCCCCGCCATCTGCAACGCGAATTGCGCCGCAGCCTGCCGGCCCCCAAGTCGAACGACATCGCGGACGAATCCCAACGCCGCTGCCTCGCCTGCGTACGACCGCACCAGTTGCCAGGTCGGGGTGTAGATGAGGCGATAGGCCACCGTGCCAGACGGCGCGCGACGTATCTCAGGTTGGAACACTTCGTTGCAAGGCGCGGAATGCCGTGCCTGAGATTCAATCCGTGGCGCTGAGACCACCTGCGAATGCGTGTGCACTTCCATGCGACGCCGCATCTTCCGGGCAGCATGGTCCGACCAGCACTCCAGTCCGATCAGGAAGGCAATCACGCCGACGACGATGGCACTCGGCGCAACCCACCCCCTGGCCGCGGCCGCGCCCCGGGCAACCTCAGTATCGATCTGGAGGGTGAACGGAAGCACCTGAGCGCGGGTGAGGATGATGGGTCCGGCCCAGAAACTCAGGGCCGCACCCACGGCCAGTGCGCCAACCAGCGCGGGCCAGGTCGCGAACCTGACAGGTCCACGCCCTTGAGCAAGGACGCCAGAGACTGGCGTACTGCCCGCTGTCTCGCGCCTGGTGCTCACCGGCTCACCTCGAGGCTTCCCTGAGCTTCTTCAAACACTGGTCTTGTCCGTTACTCGAGCATGGCGCACGCGCGAGCGGTCGGCATCCGGAGAAACACGTATGTCGCCTTGTGCTGAATGCGGTACGCGTGCGTGGTGGCCAATCATTCCAGGGGACGGCTGTACGTCGTCGACGCGACGAGCAATGCGATTACCGAGTACGCTCCAGGTGCGACGGGCAATGCCGCGCCGGTCGCAAGCATTGCTGGCTCCGTCACCGGCATCTCCGATCCCATCGGACTTGTGCTGGATGCCCAGAACCGACCCTTTGTCTCCAACGCCGACGACAACAGCATTACCGCCTATACCCCTGAGGCCAATGGCGACGTTGCGCCGAGCTTCG
>JAFAWJ010001095.1 GCA_019242065.1 Chloroflexota bacterium | reverse complement strand
GCTTCGAAGTGCAGCGCCTGGGTCGGCGTTTCGGCCAGCAGGTACTGAATGTCGGCGATCTCGGTCACCATCTGGCGCTTGTGCGGCTCGAGCGTGGCGGCCTTCACGAAGTACGAGCGCACACGGTTGCGCAGCGACTTGGCCTTGCCGACGTACAGCAGCACGCCCCGTGCGTCGTAAAACTTGTAGACGCCGGGCTGATCTGGCAGGCGCGCCAGTTGCTGGTCGAGGGGCAGGCTCGCCTCGAGCATGGCGGCTAAATTGTATGAACATGGCGTATGCGCCGACCCCGAGATTGTTGGGCGACGTGGTGGCGGACGTCGCCGAGGCGGAGCTCGTGCGCGGCGATCCCGCAACGGTCGTCGGCGGCGTCACCCAGGACAGCCGGCGCGTGGCACCCGGCGACCTGTTCGTGGCCATACCTGGCTTCGAGCGCAACGGCCTGGAGTTCGTGCCCGACGCGCTGGCACGCGGCGCGGCCGCCGTTGCCGCCGAGTCGCCGCCGGCCGGCGAGGTGCCGACCGTGCTGGTTACCAACGCTCGCCACGCCCTCGCGGACCTGTCGGCTGCCTTCTTCGGCTATCCCTCGCGTCATCTGCCGGTCGTGGGTGTCACGGGTACCGACGGCAAAACGTCTACGACGCACCTGCTGAGCGCGATCCTGGAAGCCCACGGCCTGCGCACCGGTTGGCTGACCACCGTCAACACGCGCATTGGCAACGAGGTCCGCCCGAATGCGGCCGACCACACCACGCCCGAGGCACCTCTGGTGCAGCGCGCGCTGGCCGAGATGCGCGCGGCCAGCCTCGACCTGGCCATCGTCGAGACCAGCTCGCATGCCCTTAGCCTGGACCGCGTCCGTGGCGTCGACTACAGCGTCGGCGTCTTCACCAACCTCAGCCCTGAGCACATCAACTTCCATGGCTCGTTCGAGGCGTATCTGGCAGCCAAGCGGCTGTTGTTCGAACGCCTCCCGCTCGACGGAGTCGCGGTCCTGAACGCCGACGATCCGCACGCCGAGTCGATGCGCGTCGCCACGCCCGCTCGCGTCGTGACATATGGCCTGGACCAACCGGCCGACTTCGCGGCTCGCGACATTCAGTTGTCGGCGCGCGGCACGACGTTCACGCTGGAACCAGGCGGCCAGCGTGTAACGACCCAGCTCGTCGGGCGGTTCAACGTCTCGAACTGGCTGGCCGCGTACGCCGCTGCCGCCACGGTTTTCGGCGCGACCCCCGACGACCTGATCCGGGCCGCACTCGCCCAGCCGCCCGTACCGGGTCGCATGAACCTGGTCGACGCCGGCCAGCCATTCGCCGTCGTGGTCGACTTTGCCCACACGCCCCAGGCGCTCGAAAAAGCCCTCGACACGGTCCGCTCGCTGGTGCCCGGCCACCTCCTGCTCGCATTTGGACTCGCCGGCGGGCGCGACGCCGCCAATCGGCCCGTCATGGGCCAACTGGCGGCGAACAAGGCCGACTTTTTCGCGATCACCACCGACGACCCGGGCTTCGAGGACCCCGCCACCATCGCCGCCCAGATCGCCGCGGGCGCCACTTCCGTCAACAACCAGTTTGTGGTCGAGCTCGATCGACGCACCGCCATCCGCGTCCTGTTCGAGCGCGCTCGACCCGGCGACGCGGTCTTGCTCGCTGGAAAAGGCCACGAGCAGCGTATGGTCGTCGGCGACCTGAAACTGCCCTGGAACGACAGTTGTGCCGCGGCCGAAGTACTTGGCGATCTGGGCTACGTAATCCGGGCTGTACCATAATGTGCGTGCCGCCTCGCTCCGAGCACGCCGACGAGACGACGCGCTTACCCGTCCTGGCCGAGCAGCCTGCGCTGCCTGCCCCGCGACCTGACGCTCCGGCCATCAAGGCCGATCCTGGCCTGTACGCGGTCCTCGGATTGGACCCCTCGGTCTCCGACTGGGAGATCCAGACGACCTATCGCCGCATGGCCTCCAGGCTGACCGGCAACAGCTCGCGCGACAACCAATCGCTCAAACAGCTGAACGTCGCGTACGAGGTCCTGGGCAACCCTGCGCGACGCACCGAGTACGACCGACAGCGTCTGCATCAAGCCCTCGTAGCTGGCACCCCCACGCCGATCCGGCCAGGTGCCAAGAGCGCTTCGCGCACCACCCGTCGCCGCCGCCCGCGCTCGATCGTCCAGCCGAGCTACGCCGGACTCGGCGACGTGATGGTCGTCCTGACGGTTGTCGGTCTGGCAGTTGTCGCCGGGTTCCTGTTGATTCCGCGCCTGTCGATCAACCTCTCGGCTCTCAACGCCCTGCAAGTGGTGCTGCCGCTGACCAGTGCCGCGCCGCGCCGCGTCATCGACGTCACCGTCACGGCCGTGCCCACCGCCGCTCCGACTGCCACCCCGTTGCCCAGCGTCGCGGCGCGCTACGCAGGTTCGACCGTCAGCGTCTCGAACCCCACCCCGGCGCCGAACACACCTGAGAGCGTCCAGATTCATCTGCGGCGTGACGGCCAGCCACTGGCCAACTACGACGTCTGGTCGTCGGTCGAGTACCGCACCACCCAGGAACGCTGGCCGGCGACGGGCACGGTCAAGACCGATCCGTCGGGCGCGGCGACCATCACGTTCAACATCGGCAGCGCGACACCGGACTATCCGGTGACCGTGCACGTGTACACCCAGGCCGACGATCAGCAGTTGTCCTGGTCCACGACGTTCACCCCGCAGTAGCCCGTCACGTGTCCTCGATTGTGGTGCGTGCGCCCGCCTCGAGCGCCAACCTCGGTGCGGGCTTCGATTGTCTGGGTGTGGCGCTCGACCTGTGGAACGAGGTCGCCGCTACCCCGGGGCGCCTGGCTGGTGACGACGATTCGAACCTGATTCTGCGCGCCGCGCGCGCCACCTATGCGCTGGTCGGCGCCCGCTACCCGGGCTTCGAGCTGCGCTGCGTCAACCGCATCGTCTTCAACAGTGGCCTGGGCAGCAGCGCGGCCGCCATCGCGTGCGGCGTGCTCGTCGCCAACCACTGCCTGGGCAACCCCCTGGACGAGTCAGCCCTGCTCAACCTGGCCGTCGAGATCGAGGGCCACCCCGACAACGTCGTGCCGTGTCTGCTGGGTGGTGCACGCGTCGCCATTCGACTGGAGGACGGTCGCGTCGTCCAGTCACCGGTGAGCGTCGCCCTCGAGTTGACCGGCGTGTGCTTCCTTCCGGACCAGGGCGTCCCGACCGCCCACGCGCGCGGGCTGCTGCCGGCCAGCGTGACTCGCACCGACGCGATTTTCAACGTCGCCCGTGCCAGTCTGATGGTTGCCGCCCTGTCCGCCGGCCGTGCCGACCTGCTCGCCGAGGCGACACGCGACCGTCTCCACCAGCCGTACCGCCTGCCCCTGTTCCCGGCCGGCGCTACGCTTCTGGAGGTGGCGATGCACGCAGGTGCCCTGGGCGCATTCGTCTCAGGTGCGGGTCCAACCGTCATGGCGCTGTGCGCCTCGGACGCCTGTGTCTCCAGCGTTGCCCAGGCGTTTGGGGCGACCGCCCAGTCTGAGGGCGTGCCCGGCAAGATTCTGCGACTGGGGCTTTCGACCCGAGGAGCACACGTCGTTGGCTGAGATCGGCGGCGGCTTGCTGGTCGAGAAGTACGGCGGCTCGTCGCTGGCGAATGCCGAGCGCATCCGCGCCTCCGCCCGACGCATCGCGCGCACCGCCGCCGCGGGTCGTCCGGTGATCGTCGTGGTCTCCGCCATGGGCGACACCACCGACGAGCTCATCGAACTGGCCTACCGGGTTGCGGACCGACCGGACGATCGTGAGATGGACCTGTTGCTGTCGACGGGCGAGACGGTCAGCGCCACGCTTATGGCCATGGCGCTGCACGACCTGCATCAGCCCGCTGTCTCGCTGACCGGCGCCCAGGCGGGCATCCGTTCGACGGGCGTTTTTTCCCGCGCGCGGATCACCGACATCCACCCCGAACGCATCTCGACCGAGCTGCGCCACGGCAAGGTCGTCATCGTCACTGGCTTCCAGGGCGTGACCGACGACCAGGACGTGACCACCCTCGGCCGCGGCGGTTCGGACACCACCGCTGTCGCCCTGGCGTGTGCCCTCGGCGCCGCGCGGTGCGACATCTACACCGACGTCAAAGGCATCTATACCGCCGACCCGCGCGTGGTGCCGGGTGCCCGCAAGCTGGCCAGCATCGGCTACGAAGAGATGCTCGAGCTTGCACAGCTCGGCGCACGCGTCATGCACCCGCGTGCGGTCGAGCTTGGCGAGCTTTACAACATGCCCATCCACGTGGCGTCGTCGTTCCTCGACGAGCCCGGCACGCTGATCCACCGCGATGGAGAGACGCCCATGCCCATGGAAATCCGCAAGAACGTGCGGGGTATCGCCCACGACCTGGACGTCGCCCGCATCACGTTGGTGCGCGTACCCGACCGGCCCGGGATCGCCGCGGCGATCTTTCAACCCCTGGCCCAGGCCGGCATCAGCGTGGATACGATCGCCCAGTCCAGCGGCGCCGACGGCACGACCGACCTGTCGTTCACGATCTCGCGCGGCAGCCTGGAGCGCGCCATCGAGATCACGCGCGCCATCGCACCCCAGATCCACGCCGTGTCGATCGACACGGCCGAAGATCTGGCCAAGGTGAGCATCGTGGGGACCGGTATGCAGAGCGCGCCTGGCTACGCGGCGCGCATGTTCGGCACGCTGGCCGAGGCCAGCATCAACATCAACATCATCAGCACCTCGGACATCCGCATCACGTGCGTCGTGCCGCGCGACCGTGCCGAGGACGCCGTGCGCGCGCTGCACGCGGCCTTCGAGCTCGACCGCGAGGACTGAGCCGCCACGATGGCCAGCTAGTCATAACCGCAACCGCTGGCGGTTATCATCGCCAGGCGAAGCGATGGAACCCCGCGCTCCATCCAACGGACACGACCGCCAACGGACGGCGCGCTCCGCCGAGCACCCGACGACCACCCGGCGTGGCTACGCCTTTCCGTGCGCCGAGCACCGCCACCCGGTCTACGGCAGCCAGGCGCACCGCCAGAGCCGGCAGCTGCCGTACGTCGTCGGCTTCGTGGCCGTCGTGCTGGGCCTGGCGGCGTTTCTGTATGTCGGTCTGAACTGGGCCACCGGCCCGGGCAGGGTCGCGGCTCTGGCCACCCCGCCGACCGCGACTGCCATCGCGGTGGCCCCCGAGCCAACACCCGAACCTAGCCCCACGCCACCCGAGCAGACCTACGTGGTCAAAGCCGGTGACAGCCCCGCCTCGATCGCCCAGCACTTCGGCGTCCGCACCGACGACCTGATGGCCTACAACAACATCGATAATCCGCAAAAACTGCAGATCGGGCAGACCCTCAAAATCCCCCCGCCCGCCAGCCATTGAGGCCCCGATTGCTATACTTGGGCCCCACCCTAGCCGACGTAGCTCAGGGGTAGAGCAATGCTTTCGTAAAGCATGGGTCGGGGGTTCGAATCCCTTCGTCGGCTCCGTTTCCAAGGGGGCCACTGCGGGTAGGATGGTGCGCATGGCGGCGGCGGTCGA
>JAFAWJ010001065.1 GCA_019242065.1 Chloroflexota bacterium | reverse complement strand
GCGTTGGGCAGCACGAGGGGTTCGGGTCCGTGATGCAAAGCGCGCAGGCGCGCGGCGAGTTGGGCGAGGCCCGTCATCGAAACGAGCGTACCTGACGCCCCGTGGCAGGTTTTCAGCTAATAGCGGCGGAAGTGCGCCGCAATCTGTTGGGCGATCGACAGCCGACCCAGGTCAGCCCATTCGGCGCGCCGCACGCCGATGAACTCCCGCGCTCGCGCGCTGCCGAGCGCCCCGAGGAGCACCTGGTCCTGTTCCAGCGCGTCCAGGGCCTCGGTCAGCGACGTGGGATAGCGGCGAATGCCGCGCGCCTCGCGCTCCGCTTCGTCCATGTCGTGCGGGTTCGATGCCAATGGCTCGCCCGGGTCAAGCTCGCGCTCGATCCCATCCAGGCCCGCCGCCAGAATGCCGCCAAGCGCCAGATACGGATTGGCCGAGCCGTCGACGGCCTTGATCTCGATGTTCGTACTCGCCTGGATGCGCCCCTTGAACGGCGAGGGCACGCGCACCGTCGCCTCTCGATTGTCCGGACCCCAGCACGTATACGCCGAGCTCCACATGTTCGGCGCCAGCCGCTGGTAGGAGTTCACGCTGGGACACGTCATGGCCAGCAAGCCTGGCATGTGCTGCAGCACACCCGCCACGAACGACCTGGCCAGTCTCGACAGGCCCAGTACGCCGTTCGCGTCGTACATCACGTTCTGATCGCCGTTCCACAGGCTCAAATGCACGTGACAGCCGCTGCCTGCCTGGTCGGCGAATGGCCGAGGCGCAAACGTCGCCACCAGCCCGTGCTGCATGGCGATGGCGCGCACGGTCTCGCGCACGGCGATCTGGCGGTCGGCCGCCTCCAGGACGGGAGCGTGCTGGATCGACAGCTCCTGCTGCGCTGGCCCGAGCTCCGGGTAGTACTGGACCGGCTGCAGCCCTTGCTGATCGAGCGCATCGAGGATGGCGGCGATGACCGGCCCCTCGCGGTCCATGCCATCCGAGGCAAAACACAGGCTGTCGTCGGCCGGCACGAAGCGGCCGTCGTCGATCTGGCGGGCGAGATAGAACTCGTACTCGAACGCCGCCTCGGCGCGCAGCCCGTGGCGTCCGACACGGTCGATCATCTCGCGCAAGAAGGCGCGCGGACACAGCTCCCAGGGCTCGCCGTCGAGGGTGAGCATGTCACACAACAGCCGCGCTTCACGCGCGGCGTAGGGCAGCACCGCGAACGTACGCGGATCGGGAACCAGGCGGATCTCGCCGACGGCGCCGAGGTGCGTGCCGGCGGCCAGACGTTCGGTCAGCGTGAACGCCTGCATCGCGACCGTCAGTCCGATGCCCGATTCGAGGAAGTCGGCCAGCACCGACGCGTGGGCGGCCTTGCCTCGGACGACATTGGCGTGATCGCAGTACAGAAAGCGAACCGTCCGGACGTTGTCGCTGCTGACCCGGTCCAGGACGCGTTGCATGTCGAGTTGCAGCACGCAGAGGTATCGTACCCGGCGTGCCCTCGGTCAGTGACCTCAGCGACCGCGTGCGCGGTTGGTTGCACCGCGAGCCGAAGCCGGTGGTGCCGCGCACCATCCTGATCGTGGATGGCAATTCCGCCAACCGACAGTCGACGGCGCGCCTGGTCGATTCTCTGGGCTACGAGCCGATCCAGTGCGAAGGGATCGGCGCTGCGCTGCGGCAGCTCGAAGAGCAGGACCCCGAGTGCGTCCTGCTCAGCTTCGACCTGGACGACGCCGACGGCTTCGAGGCGCTCACGCGGCTACACGAGCAGGAGCCCGAGCTGTCGATCGTCATGCTGACCAGGGACCAGTGGGATAGCCGCGCGGTCGAAGCCATGCGCAAAGGCGCCATCGCCTACCTGCCTCAGCCGTTCGGCGCCAACGACCTGCGCGAGGTGCTCGGCCGTCACTGAGCGGTGCTTCTGATCGATATCGCCGCCGCGCTCGCGAGCGTGGAGGCCGCGCTGCGGGATGCCGACGCGCGGCTGCTGACGGATCTTGGGGACCGTCGAGAAGTCGCCGTCGCCCGACTGTGGCGTGGCCAGGTCCTCGTCGACTGGGAGCCAGATGCGCAGGCCGGCGACTGCCTGCTGCGCCCGCATCTCCTGCGCCGTCTCGTCGAGCTGCACGCGCAGGTGCAGTGGGTCGGCG
>JAFAWJ010000270.1 GCA_019242065.1 Chloroflexota bacterium | reverse complement strand
CCGCCTGAGCGTTATCGCCGATCCCCACAAGGCCGAAGCCGTCCAGCTGGGCGAGCGCATGCAGCGCTGGTTGCGGGAGCGCGAGGCCTACGTCGAGGAGCCCGCCGAGGCTGACATGCAGGTTGTCCTTGGCGGTGACGGCATGGTCGTCCGCGCCGCGCGACGCACCTGCAGTGTGCCCGTGCTGGGCATTGACTTCGGCCAGTTCGGCTTCCTGGCGCACGTCCCACCCTCGCGCTGGGAAACCCGCTTGAAGCAGGTCCTGCAGGGTCATTTCCACGTGCGCGTGGATTCCACCATCCGCGTCGATCTCGAGCGGAACGGCCAGCCTCTCGCGTGCCTGTGGGCCGTGCAGGACGTGGTGTTCCACTCGTTCGTGGTGCCCGGCCAGGGGCAGCAGATGACCGTCCTCGAGCTGTACATCGATAACAAGTACCTGAATCCGCTGCCCGGCGATGGCCTGATCGTCGCCAGTAGTCCGGGCTCGAGCGCTTACAACCTGGCCGCCGGCGGCCCGGTTCTCGCGCCCGGCAGCCAGACCTTCGCCATCACGCCGATCTGCGCGCACACCCCGATGCGCGCGTCCTTCTCCGTCGCCGAGTCAACTCCCATCACCATCATTCACCTTGGCCGTTTTCCGATCAGCGTGTGCGTCGACGGGCACGAAACATTCGACGAGTTCGCACCCAACGACGTGGCCCACATCGCCGCTGACCCGCGCCGCTTTCAGCTGGTGACCTTCCCGGACACCAGCTTCTACGGGCGGTTCCGTCAGCGCTTCAACTACCGAATACGACCGGGGTTTGCGGAGTCAGGCCTGTTTCACCAGCACAACACGCACAACACGCGTCACAGCGCGGCGTCGATGGCGTCCACGCAGCGCACGTCGCCGGGTACCGAGCCAGCCGGCACCATCGGGTAGACCGTCTCTTCTACGGGCACGCGCACGTCGACGACCGTCGGCCCAGGGTGCAGCGCGGCTTCGCGCAGAGCAGTCTCCAGTTCGTCTCGCCGGTTGACGGTGGTCGCCCAGCAACCGTGCGCTTTCGCCAGGGCTTCGAAGCTCGGCTGCGGCAGCAGAGAGTGGCTGTAGACGTTGTCGTAGAACAGCTCCTGCCACTGGCGCACCATGCCCAGACAGCGGTTGTTGACGATCAGCACCTTGACCGGCAACTTCGCGGCAACCAGCGTCGACAGCTCGGCGGCGCTCATCTGGAAGCCCCCGTCGCCTACGACGGCCCACACCGAGCGACCCGGCAGGGCGGCCTTGACGCCGAGCGCGGCCGGCACTCCGTACCCCATGGTCCCGAGTCCGCCGCTGGTCAACATCTGGTTTGGCCGCGCGAAACCGTGGTGAATGGCGACGAACATCTGGTGCTGGCCGATATCCGAGACGACGACGGCTGAGCCGCCCATGACCCGTCGCAGCGCGCGCACGACTTCTGGGGTCGTCGGCGGCTCGTCGGCGGGCGCAGTGTCGCTGTCGATCAGGCCGCAGGCACTGTGTGCGTCCGTCCACTCGCGCAGCCGGCGCCACCAGTCGGCTCGCTCGTGGTGCTCCGAGACGGATGCCAATTTCGCCAGCGCAGCGCGGGCGTCGGCCAGGACGGGTACGTCGGCGCGGACCACGCGGCCGAACGACTTTGGATCGATGTCGACGTGCACGATGCGCGCGTTCGGCGCGAAGTCCTTGGCTCGACCGACCACTCTGTCGTCGAAGCGCATCCCCACGCCGATGACCAGGTCGGCGTGATGCATAGCCATGTTGGCTTGCACGCTGCCGTGCATGCCCACCATGCCCAGAGCTTGGGGGTGGTTGTCGGGGAAGCTGCCGAGTCCGAGAAGCGTCATGCCCACGGGTACGCCGCTGGCTTCGGCGAAGGCGAGCAACTCGGCGCTGGCGTCGGCCATCGCCACGCCGTGACCAGCAACTAGAACGGGTCGCTGAGCGGTCTCAAGCAAGGCCGCGGCCTGCTCCAGTGCGAAGTCGGCGGCGCCGCTCAGCGTCGGATCGGTGGCGGGGGGCGCCAGATTGGGCAGGGCGTCGTCGACCTCGACGCTTGCCACCTGGACGTCTTTGGGAAAGTCGATCAGCACTGGGCCAGGCCGGCCTTCGGTGGCGAGACGGAAGGCGCGAGCGAAGACCTCAGGGATTTCTTCGGGACACCGCAGCTGGAATGCGCCTTTGGTGATCGGTCCGACCATGCCCAGCACGTCGACTTCCTGAAACGCCTGCGTCCCGATCGCCGCGCTGGCGACCTGGCCGGTCAGAGCGACGATGGGCACACAGTCCATGTAGGCCGTCGCCAGACCCGTGAGCAGGTTGGTGGCGCCGGGGCCGCTGGTGGCAACGCACACACCCACTTTGCCGGTGCTGCGCGCGTAGCCGTCGGCCGCGTGGGCGGCGTTCTGTTCGTGGCGCACCAGGACGTGGTGCAGCTCGGGATAGCGCATGAGCTGGCGGTAAAACGGCAGCGCCGCTCCGCCCGGGTAGCCAAACAGGGTTGTCACACCCGCGGCCAGCATCGCCTCACATGCCAGCGCGCCACCGGTGATCGTCCGGGTCGCCGTGTGTGTCGGGGCGGAGGTTTCGGGTGTCGCGACCAGTGTGACCATGGCTCGTCTCCTTTCGCTCAGGGACGAACCTGCAGCCAGGTCCGCGGTACCACCCTGCTTCCCCGCCACGGCGGGACGCTCTTTGGTGACTGGCTCAGGAGTGATCTCCGTCGCGGCCTTCGCACCCGCCTTTCACCTGCATGCGGGCTCTCTGGAGCGTTGGATACGCGGCGGCGCTGTCTCCTTCAACGCCATCGCTTAATCTATCGGCAGGCTCGCGAGATTGCAACCGTTACCCGCCGAGTTTCTCGAGGTCCTGGCCGGCCAGGACGAGGTCCTGGTGACCTCGCGCGAAGGCAACACGCACGGCACGGTGCCCACGTGGTTCGTGATTGCCCCACCCGGCGTGGTGTACCTCTTTACCTTCTCATTCTCCGAAAAGGCACGCCGCTTTCGGAGCGACCCGTGGGTGCGGCTGACGACCCGCGATGGGCAGCGGGTGTCGGCCGAAGGTGTCGCGCACTTCGTGTCGGCCGACGCGTTGGACGATGCGACCGCGGAACTGGTCGTCGAGCGCTGGAGCATGCAAGGTGCACCGACCCTGCCGGGCCTGCGGCGCACGCTGCGTGACCGTGTGCACGCCCTGATCCGAGTTGAGGGCCAGGCGATTTGTGCATGATGCACAACCGGCCGCCCGGTCTTTCGGCACCGGTGCCGTAACCAGGTCAGCAGCTCACCTCCTAGCCTGAGCAGTGCTTTGAATCCGGCAAGGGAGGATCAGAGGTAGGTGGCTGTAGAGAGTACGTCGACGAATAGCACGGGCATGCGGCCCACGCTTGGGCTGACGGGCGTCACCGTCAACGCCATGGCGCTGATTGCGCCGGGCGCGTTTCTGTGGATCACGCTGCAGATCCAGGCCGCCCAAACGACGCCAGGCGGCACGGACACGACCGCCTTCGACATGTGGCCAGGCATCGTCTTCGCGTTGATCCTGGCGTTTTTCACGGCGCTGTCGTATTCGGAGCTGGCTCGGATCTATCCGGAAGCTGGCTCAGGCTCGTGCTACTACTTCGCCGAGAAGGCCTTCGTCGACAAGGAGGAGGTCAAGCACCATCGCTGGGCGCGCATGGCCAAGCTGGTCACCGGTTGGGCCGCGCACCTGTTCTACTGGGTTTACCCGGGCGTCATGGTCGCCTTCATGGCCATCCTCATCCAGTACATCCTGGGCGAGTTCGGCATCGTCATCGACACCGTGCCCGAGATGATCATCGCCGTCGTCTTCGCCATCGTCGTGGGCTTCATCGCCTTGCGCGGCGTCAACGGCTCCACGATGACCGCCATGATCATCAACATCATCCAGCTCGTCTCGCTGGTCCTGTTCTCGGCACTGGCCATCTGGTACCGCATCGCCAATCCAGACAACGCCGTGTTCGACTACCCGTCGGCGTCGGCGGTCGTGCTGCCCAAGAACATGCTCAACGTCCTGATGCAGGCCACGGTCGCCATCCTGATCCTGGTCGGTTTCGAATCGTGCACTGCCTTCGGCGCCGAAGCCAAGAACGCTCGTCGCGACGTGCCGCGCGCTGTCATCCTGGCGCTGGTCATCCAGGGTCTGTTCGCCTATCTCATCGAGTACTTCGCGGCGAACTACGCCATCTCCGACAAGCTGACCTACACCATGCCCGATGGCTCGGTCGTGACCGGCATGGCGGCTGCTGGTGCCTCCAGCGCCCCGATGGGCGACCTGATCACGTTGATCGGTAACTCGCTGCTGGGTGGCATTGGCTTCGGTCTTTCGATCGTGATCGCGATCACGGTGGCGCTAGCCATTCTCGGCACGACTCTGTCGGCCATGAACACGGGCGTACGCATCACCTTTGCCATGGCGCAGGACCAGGAAATGCCCGAGCCGCTGTCGCTGCTGCACGGCCGCTTCGTCACTCCGCACATGGCCGTCTACGCGATGGTCGTGGTCTCGGCCATCATTGGCGTGATCGGCGTCGTATCGGTTGTGACCCTGACGGGCATCACCCTCGCCTCGAACTTCGGCACGTTCGTCCTGTACGCGCTGACCTGTCTGTGGGCCATCATCGGCTTCGCCGGGCGGCCAGACTTCAACTTCTTCAAGCACCTGGTCATCCCCGTCCTGGGGCTGCTGGCGAACATCGTCATGCTCGTCACCATCCTGGGCCTCGGCTTCCTGGGTGGCGGCGACAGCCAGACAGAGTCGTTGATCGCGCTCGGCTTCGCGGCCGCGTGGGCTATCGTGAGCGCCATCTATGTGGTGGTCAGCAACCGCCGGACCGGTCGATCGCTCGTGAGCCAGCCCAACAAGGCTGTCGCCTGAGTACAGCGACTGTTGGCGCTGGAGCTCGAAGCTAGCGGGCACACCGACGCGGGACCGCATCGCGAAACAAATGAGGACAGCATCGGGTGTTTTTCACCCGCTGATACGCTCGCGCTCCAGCGCAAAGGCTATCTGTATGTGGTCGCCGATGGACTCGGCGGCCACAACGCCGGTGAAGTCGCCAGCGCGTCTGCCGTCGCTCGCATGGGCGAGGAGTACTACTCCCCCTCCAATCACACCCGCATCGAACCGGCCCTGCGGCAGGCGGTACAGGCCGCCAACCTGCGTATCCACGAGCTGACCCACCACCATCCGGAGTACCGCACGATGGAAACCACACTCTCGGCTGTGGCCATTGCCGGTGCGCAGGCGTACATCGCACACATTGGCGATACGCGCATCTACCACTGGCGCGCGGGTGGGCTGAGCCAGCTCACTTCGGATCATTCCGAGGCGGCCGAGCTGGTGCGTATGCGGATCTTGAAACCCGAGCGGGTACGCGATCACCCGGGCCGCAACACGCTGACCCGCACCCTCGGCAGTCGCTTGATTCCGCGGCCCGACTACTTGCGGCGTCCGATCGAGGCCGGCGATCGATTCGTCCTGTGTACTGACGGACTGTGGTCGGAGATCGAGGACGCCGAGATCTCCGAGGTCCTGGGCGACAGCTCACCCGCCGCCGCGTGCCGCACGCTCGTCGAGCGTGCGCTCGAACGCGACTGTCAGGACAACGTCACGGTGCAGGTCATCCAGGTCAAGTCAGTGGATAACGCGCCAGCGCCGCCGAGTCGCAACGGCTGGCTTTCCAGTATTTTTCAACGGGGCCAGGCTTGAGTCAGGCCCATGTGGGCACGATGCACTACCAGGCGGGCGAAACCGTCAACCAGCGGTACGAGATCCTCGAGAGTCTCGGCCACGGCGGCATGAGCGACGCCTACAAAGCGCGTGACCGCGAAACGGGGGGCCTGGTCGTCCTGAAGATCCCGTACAGTAGCCTGATCGGCGATCCCGCGACCTACAGTCGCTACCAGCGCGAGGTGGAAATTGGCAAACGCCTGCACCACCCCAACATCCAGCACCTGGTCGAAGAAGGGCGTCTGGACGACAGCGGCGGTGTTGCGCCGTACCTGGTCCTCGAGTTCGTGGACGGCATTACGCTGCGCGAATACCTGGAGCAGCATGCGCCGCTACCGGTCGACGAGGCGATTCACATCGCGCTGCAGGTCGCGGACGCGCTGCAGTACTGCCACGAGCACGGCGTGGTGCATCGGGATCTGAAGCCCGAAAACCTCCTGGTCGAGGCGGACGGGACGGTCAAACTCGTCGACTTTGGCATTGCGCTGCTTCAGGGCGCGCGTCGGCTCACGTTTCGGCGGCTGTCGTCTGAGGTCGGCACGCCCGACTACATGGCGCCAGAACAGGTCCAGGGTGACCGCGGCGATGCGCGCACCGACGTGTATGCCCTGGGCGTGATGCTCTACGAGATGCTCACGGGCGACGTGCCCTACCACGGCGACAGCGCGCTGGCGGTCATGAGTCAGCACGTCACGACCGACGCGCCACTGCTGCGCACCCGGCGCTCGGATCTGCCGCCGGCTCTGGAAGCCGTGGTGTGGCGCGCGCTGCGCCGCGAACCAGCCGACCGCTACACGTCGATGGCCGCCCTGCGCCACGATCTGGCCAAGCTGGACGAGGTGCAAATTCCTGAATATCCGACCACCACACAGGGTCGGGTGCGGGTGGCACGCGAACACCTGGTCACCGCGGCCGTGATTGTGGGGGTCTTCGCTCTGCTCGTCATTATCGGTGTGCTCGCCCAACTGGCCCACACCGCGAAGGGGCCATCGTGACATCTATCGTCGAACGCGCGCACGCCGCGGGTATCGAAGTCGTGCACCTGCAGTTCACCGATGTTCCCGGCGCGATCAAGAGCCTGACCATTCCCAGCAGCCGACTGGAGCGCACGCTGCAGCACGGCGCGTGGTTCGACGGCTCGTCGGTCGAGGGCCTGGCACGCACCGCGGAAAGCGACCTGTTTTTGCAGCCCCATGCGACCACGTTCGCCGTCGTGCCCTGGGAAAAGACGCCCACCGCACGATTGATTTGCGACGTGCATTTGCCGGGCGGCGCTCCGTTTTCGGCGGACCCGCGGCAGGCGTTGAAGTCGGTGCTTGCCGAGGCGGCTGAGCTGGGATTCGACTTTCGGGTCAGCGTCGAGGTCGAGTTCTACGTGTTCGAGGATCGCGACCTGACGGGTCCCGCCGCGCGCCCGCTGGCGCCAGTCGACCGCAGCGGATATTTCGAAATGCAGGACGTCCGCGCCGCGAGTCTGTGCCGCGAAGTCACCGACGCGCTGCGCAATTTCGACGTCGAAGTGGAGGCCTCGCACGGTGAGGTCGGGCCGGGTCAGCATGAAATCGACCTTGCCGACATGGGCGCCCTGGAGGCCGCGGACGCGGTCGTCGCGCTCAAGTGGGCCCTGCGCTCGCTCGCACGGCGCGAGGGGATGCTGGTCAGCTTCATGCCCAAGCCGCTCGAGGACGCGCCTGGCTCGGGGCTGCACATCTCGCAGTCACTGGTCGATTACGCCCGCGGCGACGCGTTTTCGGATCCTGCCGAGCGCTACGAGCTGTCGGAAACGGCGGCGCAGTTCATCGCCGGTCAGTTGGCTCACGCGCGGGGCCTGTCGGCGGTCGTAGCGCCACTGGTCAATTCGTACAAACGGCTGGCTGGTGGCGCCGAAGCGCCGGCACGCGTCAGCTGGGCACGCATCCACCGCGGCGCATTGATTCGCGTGCCTGAGGCGGCGGCCGGGCGTGGCACGCGCCTGGAGCTGCGCGCGCCCGACCCCAGCTGTAACCCGTACCTGGCACTGGCCGCGATGCTCAAGACGGGGCTGGATGGGATCCGCAATCGCCTGCCTCTCGGTGAGCCGGCCGACGACACGGACGCCGACCTGGACGTCGAAGGCGCCGAAGTGGCGGATCCGTTGCCGTCGACGCTGGGCGAAGCCCTGGAAGAGCTCAACTGGGATCCCGTGGTGCGTGAGGCGCTCGGTCAGCCGATCTTCGAGCGCTTTTTGACCGCGAAGGAGCAGGAATGGCAGGCGTTCGGCCGCCACATTAGCAGCTGGGAGCTCGCGCGCTACTTAGAAGGTGCCTAGCGTTACTATCCCGAGGGTGGCGACCCACACTCTCGCCGACGCTCGCGCCCTGTTCGAGCCCGCGCCCGGCATCACCTATCTCGACACGGCCACCTATGGGCTGCCCCCGCGTCCCACCGTCGAGGCGCTGCACCAGGCCGTCGATGCCTGGCAGTCGGCGACCGCCAACTGGGTCGAGGACTGGGACAAACGCGGCGAGGCGTGCCGCGCTGCCTTTGCCAAATTGACCGACATTCCGGTGCGCCACGTCGCATTGATCCCGTCGGCATCCGTGGGCGTGGGTCTGATCGCCAGCACCCTGACCGACAAGGACGAAGTGGTCATCCCCGACGACGAGTTCAACTCCGTCCTGTTCCCGATGCTGGTCGCCGCCCAATCGCGAGGCGTCAACGTCACCCAGGTTCCCTTCGACCAGCTGGCGGATCGGGTTGAGCCGACGACAACCCTGGTGGCCTTCAGCCTCATCCAGTCGCAATCAGGCCGTGCTGCGCGCCAGGCAGCTGCCATCGACGCCGCGCAGCGCGTCGGGGCGCGCACGTTGCTCGACGCGACGCACGCCGTTCCGTTCGTGCCCGTCGATCCTCGCGCCGACTTCGTCGTATGCTCCGCCTACAAGCACCTGCTCAGTCCGCGGGGTGTCGCCTTTCTGAGCGTCGCCCCGCAACACTGGGACGCCATTCCTGCCTGGTTGGCCAACTGGCGGAGCACCAGCCATCCCTACGCGGTCGCCTACGGCGGCCCACTCGACCAGGCCGCCAGCGCCGCCCGCTTCGACGTGTCCCTGGCGTGGCACGCGTGGGCCGGCGCTGCCGTGTCGATGGAGCTGCTGACCGATTGGCAGGCACACGGCCTGCTGGACGAGCCGCTGGCGCTTGCGCGTCGCCTGGCGGCCGAGCTGGATCTGCCCGAGCCAGTGGGTTCGGTCGTCAGCGTGCCCGTCGACGATGCGGATGGGCTGCGCGATGCCCTGGCCGCGTCCGGCATCAAAGCCGCCGTCCGGGCCGGCAGCGTCCGCTTTTCGACCCACGTCTACAACACCGCCGAGGACATCGACGTGGCACTTGCCGCGCTGGCGACGGCTCGACAGCCCATCGCGCGATGAGCCTCGCCGAACGGCTCACTGCCGCGATCGGCGCCGACGCGGTCTTTTCGACCACCGAAGACGTGATCATGTACGAGTACGACTACGGCCTGGATCGGGCCATGCCCGACCTGGTGGCGCTGCCACGCTCCACCGCCGACGTGCAGGCCCTCGTGCGTGAAGCGCAGGCGGCCGGCGCGCCGATCGTGGCGCGCGGGGCGGGCACTGGCATCGCCGGCGGCGCGGTACCGGCGCACGGCGGCCTGGTTCTCTCGATGGCGCGCATGAACCGGGTGCTGGAGATCGACCGGGCGAATCGCTGTGCGGTGGTCCAGCCGGGGGTGGTCAACCTGGAGCTGTCGAAGGTCGCCGAACCATACGGACTGTTTTTCGCGCCCGACCCGTCGAGTCAAAAGGCCAGCACCATCGGCGGCAACATCGCCAACAACGCCGGAGGACCCCACTGCCTGTCGCTGGGGGCGACCGTCAACCACATCCTGGGCCTCGAGGTGGTCGTGCACGATGGCAGCGTGGTGCGCTTGGGTGGCAAGTCCGCTGATGGGCCGGGACTCGATCTGACGGGCCTGCTCGTGGGCTCCGAGGGCACGCTCGGGGTCGTGACCGAGGCGACGGTGCGTTTGCTGCCGCTGCCCGAGGCGGTGCGCACGGCGCTCGCCGTGTTCGCTTCGGTCGAAGCCGCCAGCGAGGCGGTCTCGCGGCTGATCGGGCGCGGCGTGGTGCCGTCAGCCCTGGAGATGATGGACAAGCTGGCGCTGACGGCGATCGAGGCCGCGTTCCACGCGGGCTATCCGCCTGAGGCGGGCGCGGTGCTGCTGGTGGAGGTCGACGGGCTCCTCGAGCAGGTCGAGGCCCAGGCGGCGGTGGTGGACGAGGTGTGTCGGGGCGCCGGCGCGCTCGAGATTCGCCTGGCCGCCTCCGACGCGGACCGCGCGGCCTTGTGGGCGGCGCGCAAGGGCGCGGCCAGTGCGATGGGGCGCATCGCGCCGAATTACTACCTGCATGATGCCGTGGTGCCGCGCACGCGCTTGCCGGCGATATTGGCCCAGGTGGTCGAGATCGGGCAGCGATACGACCTGCCGATCGCCAATCTCTTTCACGCGGGCGACGGCAACTTGCATCCGATGATCCTGTTCGACGTGCGGCAGCCGGGCATCCTGGATCGGGTGCTGGCGGCGGGACACGAGATCCTGGCGCGGTGCATTGACGCGGGCGGGACGATCACGGGTGAGCACGGCGTCGGCATGGAAAAGCAAGCCGTGATGCCGCTGATTTTCAGTGGCGAGGACCTGGAGG
The DNA here is from genome assembly GCA_019242065.1 of Chloroflexota bacterium. The sequence goes on along the minus strand of JAFAWJ010000270.1, from coordinate 2,205 downwards.
TGATGCGGCGGGTGCGCGACGCGGTGGATCCGACGGGCAAGTTCAATCCCGACAAAGTCCTGCCCAAGCCCGATGGTCACGCCCCCCGCGCCAACGGCGTGTCGCCTCGCATCCCCGAAGGGATGTGGGTCTGAGGCTTGAGTCCTGTCGTCAGTGTGAAACACAGGGTGGTGTGAAAGATCTACTGACAGTCGACAAGCCGCGTGGCCCGTCAGCCGCGGACCTGTCGCAGTGTGTGCACTGTGGCCTCTGCCTCCAGACCTGCCCCACCTATCTGCAAACGGGCTACGAGGCCGAGTCGCCCCGCGGCCGCATTCACTTGATCCAGGCCCTCGCCGACGGCCGCATCCAGGCCACCGACGCGTACAAAGAGCACCTCGAGCTGTGCCTGGTCTGCCGTAACTGCGAAACGGCGTGCCCCAGCGGCGTCCACTTCGGCCGCATCATGGAAGCCGGCCGCGCCCAGCTCTACGCACGCGCCCGGCTCTCGCGTAAAGAACGCCTCTTCCGTCGTCTCGTCTTCCATGAGCTTCTCCCCCACCCGACCCGTCTGCGCGCACTGTTCGCCGCCCTGCTGATCTATCAGCGCAGCGGCCTCCAGAAATTGCTGCGAGCCTCACGCCTGCTGCCTGCGCCGCTCGCCCAAGCCGAAAGCCTGCTGCCGAACCTGCCCACGCCCTTTGTGCCGCGCTGGGAGGTCTACCCCGCCGAGCGGCCGCTGCGCTTTCGCGTCGGCCTGTTCACCGGCTGCGTCATGCCGCTGGTGTACGGGCCGGTCCACGCCGCCACGCTGCGCGTCTTGCGACACAACGGCTGCGAGGTGCACATCCCGAAAGCACAGGTGTGCTGCGGGGCATTGAACGTCCACGGCGGCGAGCGCGAGATCGCCGCGGACCTGGCGCGCCAGAACCTGCGCGCGTTCCTCGGACGCGGTCTGGACGCGATCATCGTCAACTCCGCCGGCTGCGGTGCGACGATGAAAGAGTACGCCGACCTGCTTGGCCCCTCAGATCCGGACGTTCAGGCGTTCACGGCCCTGGTGCGCGACGTGACCGAGTTCCTGGCGGGCATCGAGCTGCTTCCACCGACGCGCAGCGTTCCGCGGCGCATCACGCTGCAGGAAAGCTGCCACCTGGTGCATGCCCAGCGCATCAAGGCCGCGCCGCGCGCGCTGCTCGCGCAATTGCCAGGCGTCGAGTTGTGCGACATGTCCCACCCCGACCTGTGCTGTGGCAGCGCCGGTCTGTACATGCTGACCGAACGCGACATGTCGACGCGCATCCTGGACGATAAGATGGCCGAAATCGCGAGCACGGGCGCCGGGACGATCGTCACTGCCAACCCGGGCTGCATGATGCAACTGCAGCGCGGCGTCGCCCGCGCCGGCCTGCAGGCCGACGTCCGGCACGTGATCGAGCTCATAGACGACGCTTATACCCTCCACAACAGTCGCGACCGATCCCTCGTGTAAACTGGGAGGACCACTCTGGAGGGGAATTTGCAACAATGGCGTTGCATCATCGAGACGAGGTCATTCTGTTACTTGGAGCACCTGGCGCCGGCAAAGGCACCCAGGCGCGCTTCCTGGCCGAGACGCTCGACGTGCCACACGTCGCCAGCGGCGAGCTCTTGCGTGAGCATCGAGCCATGGGAACTGACCTCGGCGTGCTGGCGCAGGAGTACATGGACCGCGGCGACCTGGTCCCGGATGCGGTTGTCGTCGACATGATCGCCGACCGCCTGGACGAACCCGACGCCGAAGGTGGCGCCCTGCTCGACGGCTTTCCGCGGACTCTGGCTCAGGCTGAAGCGCTCGAGCGGCGCCTCGCGGACCGTGGCGGTCGCGTCCGAGCGGCGATCTACGTCGAAGTGCCCACCGAGGTGCTCGTCGAACGCCTGGCGGGCCGCTGGATGTGCCGCGTGTGCCAGACGGCGTACCACCAGGTCTTCAATCCCCCCACGGTCGCCGGCGTGTGCAGTGCCTGCGGTGGCGAGCTCTACCAGCGCCCCGACGACAAACGCGAAGTTGTCAGCAACCGCGTCGCGGTCTATTTGCGAGATACGCACCCCGTGGTCGAGCGCTATGCGCAGGCGGGCGTGCTGCAGCGTGTCGACGGCGACCAATCGATAGAAGACGTCAACGCCGCGTTGCTCGACGCCCTCGGGCAGGATCAGCGGATCCCCGCCTGAGCCTCGCCGATCAGC
>JAFAWJ010000726.1 GCA_019242065.1 Chloroflexota bacterium | reverse complement strand
CTCAGAACTACTGAATACAGAACTGATCCGTAAAGCCTACCTCGGCGAGACGTTTCAAGTCACTGCCTAGACTAGTCTAGGTGGGAGCCCGCTCATGAGCGGGCTCCTCAAGGTGGCGCATGCGCCACCTTGCCCAGCGGTGCATGCACCGCTGGGCACCAGGGCGCATGCGCCCTGGTGAGGAGTTCGCGCATGCGCGAACTCCCTCCAAACACTCACTTTGTAATCGCGCCGTAGATGGTGCTCCTGAGCTCGCGGCGAATCGGGTACGTGGAGGAGGGCCGCAGCTGGGTCAGGAACAGCATGACCAGCTCCTCCTGAGGGTTGACAAAGAACGCCGTCGAGGCGGCGCCGCCCCAGTAGTACTCACCTGGCGTCCCGACGATCTGCGCCTTCGCCGGATCCAGCAACATCGCAAAGCCCAGCCCGAAGCCCACGCCCTCGCGCGACGTCTCGCCACCCAGCTTGCCAACCGTCGCCAGGTCCTCACCGCCGGGCAGGTGGTTGAGCGCCATCAGTTGCAGCGTCCGTGGCCCGAGGATGCGCACGCCGTCCAGCTCACCACCGTTCAGCAGCATGCGACAGAAGCGGTAGTAGTCGCCAGCAGTGGAGACAATGCCACCCGCGCCCGAGAAGTACGAGCGCGATCGGTAGCCGCTCCGCTGCGGATCGTCCACGAGTCGGTACTGGGGTGAGCCACCCGGCGCCGGCGCGTACAGCGCCGCGAAGCGGTCGAGCTTGGAGTCGGACACGCTGAAGGCCGTGTCGTCCATACCGAGCGGACCGAGGATGCGCTCCTGGAGGTACTGATCGAACGGCATGCCGCTGATCACCTCGCACAGCAAGCCGACGAGGTCCGTCGAGATGCCGTAAATCCACTGTGTGCCGGGGTCCACCTGGAGCGGAATGTTGGCCAGGCGCCGCGGCAGGTCGGCGAGGACAAAGTCCGAATCACCACCCTTGAGACCGGCGCGACGGTACAGCTCGCCGACGGGCGAGGCGGTGTCGCGGGCGACCAGACCCGACATGTGCATCAGCAGGTCGCGGATCGACATCTCGCGGGCCGGCTCGCGCAGCTGCGGGTTGTCGGCGGTGCCACCGGCGAGCACCTTGAGGTTCTTGAGCTCGGGGATGAAGCGCGAGGCGGGGTCCTCGAGCTGGAAGCGGCCCTCTTCGTACAGCATCATCAGGCCGACGCTGGCGATGGGCTTGGTCATCGAGTAGAAGCGAAAGATCGTGTCGAGTTGGACTGGCTTCTGGCGCTCCTGGTCCATCCAGCCGTAGGTTTCGAGGTGCACGATCTTGCCGCCGCGCGCCACGAGGCTGAGGGCGCCGGGCAGCTTCTGCTCGTCGAGGTAGCGCTGCACCAGGTTGGTGACGTTGCGGAGTCGGGCGGAGGACATGTCAACGTCTTCTGGATCGGCTTCGGTGACGAGCTCGCTTCGTGTCGCAATGGCCATACGCCGCATTGTGCCACCCCCGATAAACCCGCTCGTGAGTAGTTCTGGGCGGTGTTAGATACGCTTCCTTACCCCTACAACCCCCACCACAGAGTGCTGCCTACGACCCGAGACGGGGGTGCAGAGCGTAAGCTCACAGCAGGATGATCAGCACCGAATCGCCGCGCGGTGGGGTGCTTGGCTTGCTCCCCGAACTGAGCCGCGACGCCCTCGGCCTGCTCACCCGCTGCACGCGCGACTACGGCGACCTCGTTCGCATCCGCCTGGGCCTGACCCCGGCCATCGTCGTCGGCCACCCGTCGCTCGTCGAAGAGGTCCTCGTCACCCGCAACCACGACTACCGCAAGAGCCTGTCGACCCGCAAGCTCGGCTCGCTCGTCGGCAACGGCCTGCTCTTGAGCGAAGGTGACTTCTGGTTGCGCCAGCGCCGCCTGATCCAGCCCGCGTTTCACCGTGAGCGCCTGGCGCGCATGGCCGACGCCATGGTCACCTCTGCCAACGAAGTCACCGACGGCTGGTGCGATGGCGAGGTGCGCGCCATCAATCCCGAAATGACCGAGGTCACCCTGCGCATCGTCGCCCGCACGCTGTTCGGCTCAGAGCTCGGCGACGACCTGGCGCGCATTCGTCGCAGCAGCCCGGTGATGAACGAGCATTTTCGTTCGCGCCTCTATACCTTATTGATCCTGCTGCCGGACAGCGTGCCCACGCCCGGCAACCGGCGCTACCAGGCCGCCATCCAGGACCTCGAGCGACTCGTGTATCGCATCATCGCCGAGCGGCGTGCCAGCGGCGAGCCCGGCGACGATCTCCTCGGCATGCTGCTGACAGCCCGCGACGACACTGGTCAGGGCATGAACGATCGCCAGCTCCGGGACGAGGTGATGACCGTGGTGCTGGCCGGTCACGATACGACCGCGCTGGCGCTGACCTGGGCCTGGGTCCTGCTCGCACAGCACCCCGAGGCCGCCGTTCGCCTGCGCGCCGAGATCGACACGGTCCTGGGCACCCGGCCGCCGACCGCCGCGGACCTCCCGCGCCTGCACTACGCCAACAGTATCGTCAGCGAGACGCTGCGCCTGTACCCGACTGCCTGGGCGATCGGTCGTGAATCCGTCCGCGACACCCAGATCGGCGGTCAGCCCGTTGCCAGAGGCACGACGGTGCTGATCGCACCGTGGTCCATTCAGCGCGATCCGCGGTTCTACGCGTGCCCCGACGAGTTTCGTCCCGAGCGGTGGCTAGACGGCCTGGCCGAGCGACTGCCGCGTTACGCCTACCTGCCCTTCGGTGGCGGCCAGCGCGTGTGCATTGGCAGCAGCTTTGCGCAGATGGAAGCCGCGCTGGTGCTGACCAGCGTCGCTCAGCGGTTCCGACTGGAGCTGGCCGACCCAAGCCAGCCGGTCGAGCCCTGGCCGGTCGTGACTCTGCGCACCCGCGCTGACGTGCAGATGCGGCTTACGTCCGTCGAGCATGAGTAAGATGCGATCCAATGGACGGTCAGATCGCCGTATTGCGCCAGAGCCGCGGGCCCTGGGACTTTCAACGTTTTCCGCTGCCTGACCCGGAACCCGGCGCGATTCTGGTTCGCATCAGCTACGCCAACGTGTGCGGCAGTGACCTGCACATCTGGCGCGGTGAGACGCCGATTCCGTCCGGCGGACGGGCGCTCGGCCACGAGATGTCCGGCCGCGTGGTGTCGCTGGGTGCTGGCGTTTCCACCGACTCCACCGGTCAGCCGCTCCGCGAGGGCGACCGCATCATCTACAACTACTTCTTCCCGTGCGGTCGCTGCGTGGCGTGCTTGCGCGACATGCCGGAGTGCTGTCCGAACAAACGTCGACCTGGCAACGGCGTCCCGGGCGAGCCGCCGTACTTCAACGCCGGCTTCGCCGAGTACTACTACCTGCTGCCCGGCCACGTGTGCGTCAAAATCCCCGACGAGATCTCTGACTCGGTCGCGGCGCCGATCAACTGTGCGCTGGCCCAGGTGATCCAGGGCCTCGACAGCGGCGGCTTCCGACAGGGCGACAGCCTGGTGGTCCAGGGCGCCGGCGGCCTCGGCTTGAACATGATCGCCGCGGCCAAGGACATGGGCGCCGGTCTGATCATCGCCGTCGACGGCATCCCTGGTCGCCTGAAGCTGGCCCGCGAGTTCGGCGCCGACCATACGATCGACATCCGTCAGTGTCCGACCCCCGCCGATCGCGTGGCGGCCGTGCGCGAGCTGACCAACAATCAGGGCGTCACGCACGCCGCGGACG
>JAFAWJ010000536.1 GCA_019242065.1 Chloroflexota bacterium | reverse complement strand
TCGCGTAAATCCACGAACGGCAAGGCCCCAGCCTCGCGACGGGCATCCACCAACGGCACGGCCGCCACGCCGCTCGCGGCCACGAGCGACCAGACCGCATGAGCTACGCCCTCCGCCTCGATCGCCTGCGCGCCGGCCTCGACGCCCACCACCTCGACGGGCTGCTCGTGTCCCAACCCGAGTCGCGCTACTACCTCAGCGGCTACACCGGCCACGACCTGCCGCCGCGTGACTCGGCCGGCTACCTGCTCATCACCCCCCAGCAGGCCCTCCTGCTCACCGACCCACGCACCACCGAGCAAGCCGAACACGAGTCGCCCGACTTCGAGGTCCTGACCTACACGTCGGGCAACCGCGGCCCCGTCGAGGTCGCTGAGCAGGCCGCCAGGCTTGGCATCACCCGTCTGGGCTTCGAGTCAATCCACCTGCCGCACGCCATCTGGACGGATCTGCTCACGCATGTCCCTGCCTCGGTCGAACTGGTCCCCGAGCGGGAGCTGATCGACGACCTGCGCGTGATCAAGGACGCCGACGAGCTGGCCCAGCTTCAGGACGCCATCGACGTCCTGGACCGCTGCCTCGCCGACACCTTGAGACGCATCGAGCCTGGAATGACGGAAAAGCACGTCGCGCGCATGATCGAGCTGTATCTGATCGAACATGCCGACGGCCCGAGCTTTCCCTCGATCGTCGCCAGCGGCCCGAATGCCAGCGTGCCGCACGCCGTCCCCTCCGATCGCCGCATCCAGGCGGGCGAGGCACTCAAGATTGACATCGGGGCCCGCGCCAGCGGCTACGTCTCGGACATGACCCGTACCGTGTGTCTGAGCCAGCCGACCGACCCGCGCGTCTCGGAAATCCACGCGATTGTGCTCGAAGCCCAGGAACACGCCGAGAAGCATGTTCGTGTGGGCATGACGGGACGCGAGGGCGATGCCCTGGCGCGCGAAGTGATCGCCCGGGCGGGGTACGGCGGCGCCTTTTTGCACGGGCTGGGTCACGGCATCGGCCTGGAAGTCCACGAGCGACCGTCGCTGTCCCAATCACGCGGCGAAGAAGTGCTCGAGCCGGGCATGGTCTTCTCCGTCGAGCCAGGCATCTACCTGCCGGGCTGGGGCGGCGTGCGCATCGAGGACCTGGTGGTGCTGGAACCCGAAGGCGCGCGCGTCCTGTGCAACTCCCCGAAAGACCTGGTCGTCAGCGGCTCAAGGCCAGCAACTCCCGAAGCCCAACTCATTTCCTCCGCGGAGGCACAATAAGACAGTGATTTCGACTAGCGATCTCAAACGTGGAGCGATGATGGAGCTCGACGGACAGATCGTTCAGGTTCTCTCCTACGAGCACCAGAAGATCGGCCGTGGCAGCGCGCAGGTGCGCATGAAGGTCAAAAACATCCGCACCGGCGCCATCTTCGACACGACCGCCCAGGCCGGCAGCAAGTGGCCGCGCATCCGTCTCGAGCAGCGCCACGTCCAGTACCTGTACACCGAAAACGACCTGCATTACTTCATGGACCAGGAGTCCTACGAGCAGTTCCCGCTCTCGCCCGCCCAGCTGGGCGACGCGGTGAATTATCTGAAGGACGGGACGGAGCTCGACGTGCTGATGTACGACGAAGAGCCCGTCGGCGTGGACATGCCCCTGAACGTCGTCCTGGAGGTGACGCAGACCGAGCCCGGCTTCAAGGGCGACACCGCGACCGGCGGCAACAAGCCCGCGGTGTTGGAAACGGGCATGACCATCAACGTTCCACTGTTCGTCGGTACCGGCGACAAAATTCGAGTCGACACCCGCGACGGGACGTATATCGAACGCGTCTGACCCTGCGCCGCACAGTCTCCTTTGGGCTTCCTGTCCGTCGCAGACGACGAGCGCTGGAGCGCGTGGCACGTGTGAGAGTCGGGCCACGGCTCCGTTTCGATCTTCACGTCGACTCGCTGCGGTTCAGCCTGCGCGTGGGCGACGACGCGACGTCACCGCACTGCAGGCGTATCGATGCGTCACGCGCGACATCTACTCGTGCATTGAGCTGCAGCCAGGTCGCCGCCGAGCGTAGCGATGGCGCGTGAACCGCTGCTCCGCTTCGCGCCTTTCCAGCACTCCACCCACGTCTTTTCCGTCGCCGAGCTGTCGGCGCACATCGCCGCGGTGCTCGACGACGATCCGATCCTGCACGACGTCTGGCTCCGCGGTGAGGTCACCAACGTCAGCCGCTCGCCGGCCGGCCACTACTACTTCGCCCTCAAGGACGAGCAGTCCCAGCTCCGCGGCGTGCTTTTCCGCGGCAGCGCCTTCAACTCGCCCGTCATGCCCGCCAACGGTCTGGCCCTGGTCGCGCATGGCGAAATCCACGTCTACGAACGCAACAACACCTGCGAGCTCGTCGCCGATTTGCTGTTTCCCGAAGGCGTCGGCCTGGCGCAGATGCACAGCGAACGCGTGTATCGGCAGCTCGAGGCAGAAGGTCTGTTCAGTCCGAGCCGCAAGCGCACGCTCCCGAGACTGCCCAGGCGCATTGGCATCGTCTCGTCCGAACGAGGCGCCGTCATCCACGACCTGCTGAGCGTCCTGGAGCGACGCTATCCGCTCGCCGAAGTCGTCTTCGTGCCGGCTCCCGTCCAGGGCCCGGGCGCGGCGGCGGCGATGGCGCGCGCCGTGGGCCGACTCGGGGGCTGGCGCCGCGACGAGGCTGGCATCGACGTGCTGGTCGTGGCCCGCGGCGGCGGCTCGGATGACGACCTGGCCGCCTTCAACGACGAGCGCCTCGCACGTGCGATCTTCGCCAGCCCGGTGCCGGTCGTCTCGGCCGTCGGGCACGAGAAGAACCTGACGCTGACCGACCTGGTGGCCGATCTGCGGGCCGCGACGCCGTCCGCTGCTGCCGAGCTCCTGGCGCCCGACGTCGCCGCGCTGCGTCGCGACATTGCGGCGCTTCAACGTCGCGCGGCTCAGGCCATCGACCAGCAGTTCACCCAACGTCGGCGCGCGGTCGACCAGCTGCAGCGGCGGCTGCGTGCGCTCGGGCCGATGGCGACCCTGGCGCGCGGCTACGCCATCGTCGAGGCGGACGGCCATGTCCTGCACGACGCGGCGACGGTCGCACCGGGTGACAGCGTGCGCATTCGGTTGCACCGCGGACAACTGACCAGTACGGTTGAAACCGTTGAGCCCGAATCGCGCGACACCTCCACCCGAGACTCCCAGCTTTGAGACGGCGTTTGCCGAGCTTCAACAGGTCGTCGAGCAGCTCGAAGCCGGCGGGGTCGACCTGGATCGCGCCGTGCACCTCTTCGATCGCGGCAACGTGCTGGCTCAGACGTGCGACCGGCTCGTCGCCGACGCCGAGCTGCGCGTCACGCGACTCACCGCCGAGAGCGCCTCGCCCCTCTCCGACGCATAGTCCGTCTCGCCCGTGGACGCGCTGATCGCCAATGACGTTCTGGGCGCCTGCGTCATCGCCTGGCTCGTAGCCCAGTTCTCCAAACCCGTGCTGCACTACGCGCACACGCGCCGAGTGAACTTGCGCTATCTCGTGACGGCCGGCGGCATGCCGAGCTCACACTCGGCGGTCGTCGTGGCGCTGGCGACCCGCGTTGGGATCGACACGGGACTGAGCTCGATCCTCTTCGCCATCTCGGCCATTTTCGCCGCCGTGGTGATGTATGACGCGGCCGGCGTACGCCGCGCGGTGAGCGTGCAGGCGCGCATCCTGAATCGGATGTTGACCGAGATGATCGAGGCGCAGCACTTCAACGAGGAGCAGTTGCGCGAGCTGATCGGCCACACGCCCTTCGAAGTCTTCGTGGGTGCCCTCCTGGGCGCCCTGTCCGCCATCAGCATCCGCTAATTGACTGGCTCTTTTTGGGGTGGAGGCCGCTCATGAGCGGCCTCCCACAACGGCGCATGCGCCGTTGTGAGCCAGGCCGCTCATGATCGCCTGGCCAGGGCGGATCATGATCCGCCCTGCGGAGCCGCGCATGCGCGGCTCCGAACAAAAGAGCACCCTGTTCCGCGAACCTCTGTAGAGCCTCCGGCGCGACTCTGCCGGCGCGGGTGAAAAAAACTCCCCCTCCC
>JAFAWJ010000405.1 GCA_019242065.1 Chloroflexota bacterium | reverse complement strand
CCAGCGTGGTGAAGTTCGCCGCGTTGGTGCTGGCAGTGCTGGCCAGCACGCCGTCGATGCTCGCCTCGGCGGCGATCTCCTCGATGTTGCGGGGGTTGACCTGGCCGCCGTAGATGACTCGCGTCTGATCCGCCAGGGTCTGGGAGTACAGCATGGTGAGCGTGTCGCGGATGTGGCCGACGATGTCCACCACATATGAGATGGGCGGTGGGGCCACGCGGCCCATGGTCGTCCACGACGGCTCGTAGGCGATCACCAGCTTGTCGTCGATGCGGGCGCCTTCGAGGTCCGCTTCGACCTGCTCGGCCACGACGAAGAAGCCGAGGCCCTCGTCGAGCTGGTCGGCGTCCTCGCCGACGCACAGGATCGGGATCACGCCCTGTTCCTGGGCGGAGGCGACCTTGCGGCGGACGATGGCCTCTTTGTCGCCGAAGAGGATGCGGCGCTCGTACTGGCCGACGAGGACGTACTGGCAGATGCCCTTGAGCATGCGCGGGGAGACCTCGCCCGTGTAGGCGCCGCCGACCTCGGTGTGCATGTTCTGGGCGGCGAGCTGCACGGGGCTGCCCTGGACGATGCCGGCGACATCGGTAAGCCATGGGAATGGCGGGGCCACGATCATTTCAGTGGATTGCACGTCTGACAGGGAGGCCACCAGAGCGCGCGCGAGCGTTTGGGCTTCCTCGCGGAGGGTGTTCATCTTCCAGTTGCCGACCACCAGCGGCTTACGCACGCGGCCACACCTCCACGGCGCGCTCGGCCAGGCGGCGGCCGCGGGCTTCGATCGCTTCGGCGGTCCAGCGGTCGGCCTGCGCGAAGTCCTTCACCAGCTCCAGGCCGTACCGCGTCATGCGCAGCAGCTCCTTTTTGCGCTCGGCCACGCCCAGATCTGGCGCGCGGCCGCGCGGCACCCAGGTGAAATTGCCGAGCGTCGCGATAATCTTCCAGTACTGGTCTTCGCCCACGCCGACTTCGGCCAGCCAATCCGCGCGCGGCAGCAGCGGCGTAATCAGCTGGAGGTCCAGCTGTTCGTAGCGGACCGCGGATCGGTGCGTGTAACTGTCTTCGAGGGCCTCGGCCACCAGCTTGCGCTGATCCGGATGACTGGCGAAATACAGCGGATGGCGCAGGATGCCCTCGACGAAGTCCGTATCATCCGGCCAGCCCAGCTGCGGCCGTGCCAGCGCCGCGACGAACGCTTCGGTGCGGTCCTCCTCGGACGCCGCGCCGTCGTACAGCTCGATCAGCAGTTGGTTGTCATCGCGCGCGGGCGCGCCGACGAACAGCCGCCGCACCATGAGCGACTCGATCGCCAGAAACAGGCGCCTCACCTGCTCGGCGCTGAGTCCGCCGCGCCGATAATCGGCGTGCAGTCGCAGCAGGAGTGGATTGAACTGATACGGCACGGTCTTCGACCACAGGGTCAGGCGCTGGAGTCGTTTGCGGACCTCCGTATCCGATTCGCGCTGCGGATGGAGGATCTGGTCGTACTCGATGGACCAGGCGGCCAGATCGCGCAGGATGTCGCGGATGCCTTCCTCGTCGAGCGGTCCCAGGCGTTTGCGCCACTCCTGGTAGACCTCGTCGGGGCGAACCGGCTGGCCTTCTTTGAGCAGAAAGTCGCGCATGTAGTCGTCGAAGCGATCGGCCAGTCGCGCCTGCATCGGCGACCAGACCGTGCTGTACCAGCGCTCGTGCTCGGCGGGGGGCAGCCGCATGAAGAAGTAGTTGCGCAGCAGGTCGCCCTGGGTGAGCGGCATGCCTTTGGCGTTCAGGCTCTCGAAGATGCGATACGGGTTGTCTTCGGCGTCCAGGGTGATGGCCACGAAGGACAGCTGGGAGACGACGATCTGGACCAGTCGGTCGAGATCGAGGCCTTTGTCGACCTGTTCCTGGAGGGCTTCCTTGAAGGTCCGGTACGCGTCGCGGATGGGGGAGGCTTCCGGTTCTTTACGGTCGCGGACGACGGTGATGAACGCGTCGCGGTCGCCGTGCGTGGTGAGGACCTTGACGCCTTCGGGCTCGTGGTTGATCAGGTAGGTGGCGTGCAGGTGGTTGGCGAACTCGGTGTCGGAGGCGTGAGCGACGTCGCGGATGGCGGCCAGGAACAGCGACAGGGTGACGATGCGCTGCTGGCCGTCGATGACCAGGGTGTGGGGGATGGGGTCGGCCTCGTTGTGCTCGGCGAGCAGCACCATGGAGCCGAGGAAATGCGAGTTTCGGGAGCCGAGATCGTAGAGCTCGAGGATGTCGTCGAACAGGGTGGTCCACTGGCGGCGGCGCCAGCTGTAGGCGCGCTGGAAGTAGGGGACGACGTACTGGCGCGGGCCATCCAGAAGGGGGCCCAGGCGCATCTCCTCGGCTTTCATGTCTCGCTAGCTGCCACGGGCTTTGAGACGGGCGTCCAGGCGCGGGAAGACTTTTCGCGCGGTGCCCTCGTAGATGTTGTGGGCGTCGGACTCGGACAGGCCGATGTTGTCGACGTAGCGCTTGGTGTCGTCGAAATAGAAGCCTGTGTCGGGGTCTTTGCCGCGCACGGCGCCGATCATTTCGGAGGCGAACATCAGGTTGTCCAGGCGGATCACCTTGAACAGCAGGTCCATGCCTGGCTGGTGGTAGACGCACGTATCGAACCAGACGTTGCCCATGATCAGCTCGTTCAGCTCCGGGCGGCCCAGGTCCAGGTTCATGCCGCGGTAGCGGCCCCAGTGGTACGGCACCGCACCGCCGCCGTGAGGAATGATCAATTTGAGGGTTGGGAAGTCCTTGAAGATCTGTGGCCGCTGCACGAGCTGCATGAAGGTGGTCGTGTCGGCGTTCAGGTAGTGGGAGCCGGTTTGATGGAAGGCCGGGTTGCAGGTGGCGCTGACGTGGACCATGGCGGGGACGTCGAGCTCGACGAGCTTTTCGTACATCGGGTACCAGTAGCGGTCGGTCAGCGGCGGTTCTTGCCAGTAGCCGCCTGAGGTATCGGGGCTCAGGTTGCAGCCGACGAAGCCGAGCTCGTTGACGCAGCGCTCGAGCTCGGCGATGCTGTTGTTGAGGTCGGTGCCTGGGGACTGGGGCAGGGCGCAGACGCCGACGAAGTTGTCGGGAAACATTTCCTGGACGCGGTAGACCAGGTCGTTGGTGTGCTCGATCCAGTAGCGGCTGATGAGGGCGTTGCCGAAGTGGTGGCCCATCCAGCTGGCGCGGGGGGAAAAGAGGGTGAGGTCGGTGCCGCGCTCGCGCTGCACCTTGAGCTGGCCGGTCTCGATGCTGTGGCGGATCTCGTCGTCGGAGACGTTCATCTTGCCCTTGGCGGGGGCGCTCATCTGCGCGATCTGCGCGCCGCGGTACGCCTCCACGCCCGGGGGGTAGGTCGTGTAGTGACCGTGGATGTCAATGATCATTTGTACCTCTAGATTACGATTGTTTGGTCGGAGACCGCGCATGCGCGGTCTCCCCGAGGGGCGCATGCGCCCCTCGGCCCAGCGGCACATGTGCCGCTGGGTGCTATGTGCCGGGTCAGGGGGCTGCGGCCCCCGCCGCCGTTCGCTGCGCTCACTCCCGCGGCGACCCCCGCGTACGTGCTAGCCGCGACTCGTGAGTCGCTGCCCCCCGCAACTCGCCGCTGAGGCGCGCTGCACTCCAATGGACTCACAATCGTCAACCCAAAACTAATCGCGATCGCACCCCGACGAAGCCCGATAACGTCTTCCGACCACCGTCAGGTCATCCATCGTCGACCTGAATACCCCTGTTTCCTAACGTGTATTGACAGTCAGGACGCCGCCACCCGCGGACAGCACGTCGCGGGGGGTCGCCGCGGGAGAGAGCGCAGCGAACGGCGGCGGGGGGCGGCAGCCCCCTGACCATTGCGTGAGCACCCAGCGGTGCATGCACCGCTGGGCCGAGTGGCGCATGCGCCACTCGGGGAGCCCGCGCATGCGCGGGCTCCCACCACTACACGGGCGCGGCGAAGGGCCACTCCACGGCGTTGGCGGGCAGCTCGTCTTTGAAGTGGTACTCGACGGCCAGCACGTGGGCGCAGATGCCCTCGCCGCGGTGGGCAAAGCCGTCACAGTCACACACCAGCCGACCATCGACCAGATTCACCTCGTGATCGCCATTGGCCCCGCGGACCCGGACCCGCAGCGACTGCCCCTCGACGCTGATCCGCTCGAAGCGCTCGGGCTCTTCCTGGTAGCGGTGCGCTTTCGCGATCAGGCTCTGCAGATGCGATTGCAGCATGCCGCAAGTTATACTCCCGTTTCACCCACGTGAATAGAACGCTGGGGGTGCCTTCGGGCTGAGAACGAGGCGGACTGAGTCCTCGTACCCCAGGAACCTGATCTGGGTCATGCCAGCGGAGGGAAGCGTTCTGTGCCGACGCCGAAGCGCACGCATCAACTGCATCTGGTTACCGAGCCCCGCAAGTCGGCGGCTGAGCTGACGCGCAGCGCCGCTGTGGCGCTGGACGGCGGGGTCGACTGGCTGCAACTGCGCGACAAGTCGGCCTCGGCGGCGGCGCTGTTTTCCCAGGCGCGCGAGCTCCTGGCCATCGCGCATCAGCGTGGCGCGCGGCTGGCCGTCAACGACCGCCTTGACGTGGCACTCGCGGCGGGCGCCGACGGCGTACACCTGGCGGCGCAGAGCTTGCCGGTCGACGCTGCCGTCGAGCTGGCGCGCGGGCGGGCGCTGGTCGGACGTTCGGTGCACAGCCTGGACGAGGCGATCCGCGTGGCCGAGATGGGCGCGGACTACGTCACGTTTGGGCACGTCTTTCCTACCTCGACGCACCCGGGCTTGCCGCCGCACGGTGTCACCGAGCTGGCGGCCATCGTCGCGGCCGTCAATGTGCCCGTGCTGGCCATCGGCGGCATCACCGTCGACAACCTGGAGGCCGTGCTGGCCACGGGCTGCGCCGGCGTGGCCGTTATTTCCGCGATTCTGTCAAGTCCTGATCCGCGCGAGGCCGCGGGCCGCTTGCGCTGCGCGCTCGACGCGGCCGCGTGTCAACCACGAATTCCTTTCCCGCCCGTCCCATCCCCAGCGCCAACCCGGTCAGAGGGGGGAGGCTGAGTCCTTCTGGAGGTACGACCACACCATGGAACTGATCATCAACCAGCAATCCTGTGAATTCAGCGGTGAGGCGCTCGACGTCCCGACGCTCCTGGCCAGTCGCGGTATCAGCACCGACGCCGTGGCGCTGGCCCTCAACGGCGAGGTCGTCCCGAAACGCAAGTGGTCGACCGTGAGCTTTGCCAATGGCGACCGCGTCGACCTGGTCAAGGTGGTCGCCGGCGGCGCCTGGGACGACGATCCGCTGCTCATCGACGGCCGGTCGTTCCGCTC
>JAFAWJ010000348.1 GCA_019242065.1 Chloroflexota bacterium | reverse complement strand
CGCCGCCGAGTTCGACGGCTGGGCACCGCAGCTCACCGCGCTGATCACCGACGGCGATACCCCACCCGTCCCGCGCCTGATCCACACCCTCCCCACTCGGCACCGCTGGGAGCGCGTGCCAGGGGTCACGCTGCTGGGCGATGCCGCGCACCTGATGCCGCCGTCCGGCGAGGGCGCCAACCTGGCGATGCTGGACGGTGCCGAGCTTGGGCAGGCGCTCGCCGCGCATACCGACGTCCAAGCGGCGCTGGCCGCCTACGAAGCCGCGCTGTTTCCGCGCAGCGAGGCGGCCGCCGTGGACGCGCACCAGATCCTGGGGCTGTGCCTGGACGACCGCGCACCGTTCGGGCTCATCGACTTCTTCACCGGCGTTTTCCAGCTGCAGCGCGCCTGACGGTTCTACCCACTGGTCCAGCCGCGGGCGTACGCTAGATCGCACACACGGAGGGTCTATGAACTTCCTGGTTGGCACGAACGCAGGCGTCTTCCTGAGCGAATCGGGGCAGCCCTCGAAGGGGATCGACGGACGCGGAGTGCGTCAGCTTGTCAAGGCGAACGGTCGCGTCCTGGCCGCCGGAGCTGACGGCGTGTATGCCTCGAGCGACGAGGGCCACTCCTGGACACGCCTGGGGGTGGATGCGGGCGAGGTGTGGAGTGTCTTCGCCGCTCCTGACGCGGCGGGCACCCTGTTTGCGAGCACGCAACCGGCGCATCTGTTCCGGAGTGACGACCGTGGCACCACCTGGCATGAGGTCACAACCCTGCTCGAAGTGCCGGGCGCCGAGCGCTGGTGTGTGCCAGATAATCCGATCGGGGCGCGTGCGATCACCATCGCGGCCGACCCGTTCCAGACGCGGCATTACTGGGTCGGGGTCGAGGTCGGCGGCGTTCTGGCCACCGCCGATGACGGCGCGCACTGGTCGGTGACCGAGCCGTGCGGCAATGCGGATGTCCACATGCTGATGCCTCATCCGCAGCGTCGCGGCGTGCTGTTCGCCACCATGGGTGCCGGCCGTCTGGATATGCGCTCGGGCGAGCCGCTGGTGCCAGGACCCTACCGATCCGACGATGGCGGCACGACCTGGCGCTATCTCGGGACGGAGCTGCAGCCGCGCTATGCGCGCGTCATGTGTGTCGACCCGCGTCCGCCGTATGTGCTGACGGTGCCCGCCATGCCGAATTTCCGCTCCAGCGCTCGCGAACCGGGGGGAGCCCAGGCGATGCTGTTCCGCAGCGACGATGATGGCGACACCTGGCGCTCGCTCAGCGACGCGGCGCACTCGCCGTCCAACGTCAGACTCACCGCCGTGACGCCTGATCCGCAGGAAGCGGGATCGGTGCTGGTTGGAACGGAGTCCGGCGAGGTGTGGCACGTCAGCGCTGACGCGCGTTGGGAGCGGCTCTGCGACGGGCTACCACCGGTCCAGGCCGTACTCACGCGGAGCTAGCCGACGTTCTTCAAAGTGGGACGGTACTCGCGCACAGAGTGGCCGAAGCCCTCGGAGTTGGACCCGATGCGCTGAGGATTGACAACCGGCCTCCGCTGCCGCATCAGACCAACCATCTCTACGACATCTGGATCGACACGACACATTTGATTGGCAAGGTCTTTTGCGACGCCGAGCGCCGGCGGCGGCGGCCAGCCGCGGAGCGCGAGTACGCGGCGCTCCACGTGATGTGGCCGCGTGGCTGCGCGCCGCGGCCAGTCGCATTCCAAGCAGGTACAGACCCGCTGGTTATCTATGAGTTTGCCCCAGGCGCAATGTGGGACCGGCGCGTCCCCACCCGTGCCCAGTTGGAGCGTCTCGCCGACGTGTGGCTGCGTCTTGCCGCGGTCCCTCCAGCTCAGCTATGGCCCGCGCCAGGCGAGAGCACACCCTGGACGGACATCGAATCGCGCATGATTGGGCGTCTGGAAAAGTACGTCACCTGGCTGCGCCACGCGCCCGATCGCCAGCGCACCGAACTGGCGGAGCTCAGCCTCGAAGCCGCCCGGCACATCCTTGCCAGTCTGCGCCCGCTCGGCGACGCGAGCTACGTTCCGGCCTTCTGCCACTGGGATCCACGCTTCGCCAACATCATCGAGGCGCCGAGCGGAGCCCTGGCGCTGGTCGACTGGGAGGACAGCGGCGTGCGCGACCCTGCCAACGACGTCGCGTGCCTGCTCTCCCATCCCAATCAAGAAGACTTGCTGTCGCCGAGCGCCTGGTCCGCATTTCTGGAGCCGTACCTGGAGTCACGCTCCACGCACGATCCGACCCTGCGCGCGCGCATCGAGCACTGGTGTGGCGGATTTGCCATCTTCTGGCTGGGCCTGCTACTGGACGACGGCATTTCGCGCAGCACGTCGGGCAACCTGGTGGACTGGCGGATCAACGCCATGGAGCCCAACCAGCGCCTCCGCCGCTATCTGGCGCGTGCGCTCGCCTGGCCGGATCCAGACTTCTCGCGTCAGCTCACCGAGCTCCAGACCTGTACGTTCTTCGATATTGCCTGACCGCGCTCGGGGATTGGTACCGACCGATCAGTCTGCACGTGAATGCGTGGCAAGGACACGGTGCACCATTTCGAGCAGCATCTCCAGGTCGAATGGCTTCGGCAACGCACAGATCCCGAATTTATCGAGCCACGGCTGGTGCTTGTGCAGCGATTGTACCGCCGCCGAGCACACGATCGCTGGAATTCGCCGCGTCTGAGGATCCAGCGTGAGCAGGTTGAGAATAGTCCAGCCGAGCTCCTCGCCATCCATCCGAATATCGAGGATGACGAGGTCTGGCCGTTCGGACTTGACAAACTGGTACGCATTTTCCCACTCGCGGCAGATGAGGACGTCGAAGCCCTCCTCGCGCTCCAGCAACTCACGCATGAGCTCGAGAAAGGCGGTGTCGTCGTTCATCACGGCTACTCGCAGGGGTAGCCGGCTTGGTTCCCTATTCATCATGCCTCACCCTCTACCGTCGGCAAACCGGGCCGGAGCTTGTCCAGCGTCACTGGATCCACTCGCTGGCACAGCTCGTTGCGGATCGCTTCGCAGGCTGCATACACGGCGGTGCCGCTGCTGGCCGGGCCCATGGACCCGCCTGACCCGAACGCGGCCGGCAAGGTCGTATCGCCGAGCCTGACCTCCACGCTGCCAACTGGCAAACCCAGGACCGCGGCCGCGACCTGCGCAAGGACTGCGTACGTGCCGACGCCATGTCAGTCATGTCGGTTTCCACCAGCGCACCACTGGCCGACGTAAGCGTGACCCGCGCCTGACGAGCAGCCATACGGTTGGTGCGGACCGCCAAGCAGGATTTTGCAGACGTGTTGGATCACAGGTGGGAAGCTGCACGCAGCGCGTAGGCCAGGCGAGCGCCAAAATGGGGTGCAATGTTGCACCTTTGTTTCAAGCGTGGATGCGAAGCGTGGCCACGTGCGGGCACACGGTGTGCACCGCGAGCG
>JAFAWJ010000315.1 GCA_019242065.1 Chloroflexota bacterium | reverse complement strand
GTGCTCCGGCAGTCGCGGCGTGGTGACCATCCCCGCCAGGGTGAAGGCCATCCCGAGGTCGGACGCAGCGATCAGCTCCGACTCCAGCAGGCGTGGGCGAGCCCCGAAGATGCTGGCGTCGCGCAGCTCGTCCGTCTGGGCGGAATCCTCGGCAACCAGGTCGGCTCGACGGCGCCGAAAACCAGCGCTGACGGGCCAATCGTGCTGGCCACCGGCGTCCAGGGCTAACACTCTCCCAGCGCAGCCAGCGGCGGCCGACTGGCAGTTACCGAGCGCAGCGACGAGCCAGTCAGTGGATGTGGCCCCGCTCAGGCCGAGGCTCGGCTGCCGTTGCCCAGGTACACCAGCATTTCCCAGGCATTCTGCGTCGCCTGTGAGATAAGCAGCAGGCTCGCGGCGAACACGGCGGCCATCACCGGCGCACCGCTGATCCACAGCGCGCCGGCGGTCACCGCCAGCAGCAGGTAGGCCAGGATCGGAAACAGGTCGCGACGCCACGGATGCGGAAAGCCCAGCCGGCGCCGCCGTAGCCGACGGCGAATCTGCGTGCTCGTGCCCAGCACCCCAAGCAGGAGCAAGGCCACCCCGAACATGCTCGGCGTCAGGCCCGGCACCAGGCAGACCGCGGCCAACAGCAAGAGCAAAAAGAACTGGTTGAACGTCTCGTGGGCGAGCGCCTGCGCGTCGCCGGTCAGCGCGTCAAGGTGAATCGACGCGCTGACGAAGAGCAGACCCAGCAGCGCCGCTGCCGACGAGCCCATGAGGGTGAAGAAATCGTGCCAGGGCTGCAAGCCCTGGCTGAACACGTCCACCACGTCGGCACTACGCAGCGGCGACCGATGGGTGGTCGTCGGGATGCTGCTGGCCGGTTGTGTACTTGAACGCCACGTACAGGGCGCCAAAGGGAACGAGCACGTGTAGCAGGATGGGCCGCGAATCGATGCTGGTCGCCGCCCAGAGTGACAGCGTGCCAACCAGGAAGGCCAGGCCCCAGACCGCGGAGATGCGGCGGTTGATGGCGTGAAACTCGGGCGTCGCCCAGAACTCGCGCGGGGTAGTTTCGCGTGCGTACGCCTCGGTAAAGGGATGTCCGACGACGATGGAGCCGAAGACCAGCAGCGTCAGCAGCACATGCGATCCAAGCTGCGCGTACTGGCCCCAGGTGGCGATCGCGACCGGACTCACCACCAGTACAGCGGCAAGACTGACAAAGTACACCAGTCCCGCGACATCCAGCAGATGCACGCGCTTGTCGACGATCGCCCGACCGCACACGAGAGCCGCGGCCAGCAGGCCCGCGCCGATGCCCAGCTCCACCGAGGTGACGCGGGCGGTAATCAGAAAGACGAACCAGGGGGCGAAGCTCCACGCGAGATTGCGCATCACAGCATCCTTTGTTCAGATTCTTTTTTGCTTCAGGCCAGTGTGGCGTCCAACCAGTCGAACATGCGCTGCGCGCGCAGGCCCGGCGCCTTGGGTTCACAGTGCAGGTCCGCACCCTCGGCGCGGGTGAACGGGACCAGCACTTTCGCCCCCGGCAACGCGTCATACAGTTGTTGCGATTGACCTGGCCAGAACTGCTCGCCCTCCGGAGTGGCGATCAGCATCGGACTGGTGATCTGATTGACGATGTCGGTGGTCAGCGCATACTCCTGGACCGCCGTGAACGTGTCGAACATCGAGTCGAACCCGTACGGCCGGCTGCGGAAGGCGAGCGTCGCCGCGGCGCTGGGCTCTTGCGCCAGACCGGTCTGCAATGCGGCGTCGAACGCGGCCTTGTTGCCGGACTTCAGCAACTGCTGCAGCGGGGGCGGAAACTTGTCGATTCCCCACGAGGTGGACACGTTCCATACCCCTGGATCCGCGACGCCCGCGGCGATGCGGTGCTCGAACGCGAGTGCCCGCGGTACCCAGTAGCCACCCTGGCTGCCGCCCATCAGCGCAATGCGCGTGGGATCCACCTCCGGTCGGCTGAGGGCGAAGTCCACGACCGGGGTGATGACGTGTTCCCAGTCGGGCCGGAAATACAGCCCCTGGTCGACCAGCGCCAGACCCTGACCTGGACCGTAAAAGGTCAGGCAGTTGTAGCCGCGCTCCAGCGCTGGCGCCACGCCGCACGACCAGGCGAATGACAATGAGCCGTCGCTGCCGTTGTTGAAGATGAGCAGCGGGCGAGGTTTGCCGGACTCGTCAACCTTGAAGAAGTAGCCGGGCAAGCTCGTCGCCGTCTGCGGAACCTGCGCCACGGATGGCGGCTGATACGCAATACGCACGTGCTCCATGGGCGAATCCAGCAGTGCCGCGCCCTTGTCCCACAGGGCCTGCTGCTGTCGCCACAGGGGCGCGTAGCGCTCCGTCGCACCCATGCTGTCCAGGAAGTACGTGGCGGTGAAGGTATAGACCGAGGCCTGCAGATACGCACTGCGCGCGCTGTCGGTATGACCGGCCGCCAGCGCCGCATCGCCGATGGCCGCGAACTGATCGCCGGCGTCCGTGAGCGCCTGGACGGCACTGGCCGCATTGCCATCCGTGATGCGGTCG
>JAFAWJ010000195.1 GCA_019242065.1 Chloroflexota bacterium | reverse complement strand
TGGACCCACCGCGCGACTTCCGTCTCGGTCCAGCACTGCTGGCCGATCCGCCCCAGGTCGTGCGTCTGCGTCGGTGGTACGCGGTAGGCCGGATCGCGGCGGCGTCGCTCGCCGCCCTGTTCGTGGTCCTGTCCAGCGCCAGCCTGTACCTCGAGACCCGGCCGAGGGCGCCTGAGCCATCAGTCTCGACGGAGCAGACGTCCTCCACACCGACGCCCACGGGCGCCACTCCCCTCCAGCGCCTGGCCGTTCCGGCGGCGGCCCAACGGGCTGCTCCGGCGGCCGCGGGAGCGGCGGCCGCGGCGGGGTCTGCGCCGGCGACCCCGCGCCCCGAAGCCCCCGTCGCCGCAGCCACCAGCCGGAACCCGTCGCCGGCGGACGCGTCGACAACCGGCCTGCCCGCCCCCACGTCAGGCGCCGGGGACCCGGCTGCGCCATGGCGAACCGCCGCCATCGGCGTGGGCTTGCTGGCCGTGGTCGCCCTGCTCGCCACCGTCGTGGCGCGCCAACGCTTGCGGCGCGTCACGAGCCATTCGTGAATGGAGTCGTCTCGTGTTGTCTCGAACTTTCCTTGGTCTTGGGCTCGCCTCCAGCCTGGCCGCGCTGGCGGCATTGGCGCGCATCGGTTATGCCCAGAGCCTGCCCGCTCAGCAGGCGCCGAACCCGGGCATCAGCGTGGTCGGCAGCGGCATCGTCCTCGCCAACCCCGACGTCGTGCGCATCACGCTCGGCGTGGACATCAGCGATCCCTCGCTGACGAACGCGCAGTCAACCGCGGCCAGTTCTATGGCGGCCGTCGTCGCCAAGCTGAAGGCCGACGGCATCGCCGATGCCGACATCCAGACCGTCAGTTACAACGTCACCCCTCAGTACGACACCCAGTCCAACCAGGGCCAGTCCGTGTTGCGAGGCTATGAGGTCCAGAACATGGTCGACGTCAAGTCGACCAACGTCAGCGGCCTCGGAGCGCTGATCGACGATGTCGTCAGCTCGGGCGCCACGCGGATCTATGGCATCAATTTCGAAGCGTCGGACATGGAGGCGATCAAGGCTCAGGCCCGCGACCAGGCCATGGCCAACGCGCTCGCCACCGCTCAGCAGTTGGCGCGGGATGCGAACGTGAGTTTGGGCAAGCCCACACTCGTCGACGAGTCGGACACCGGTGGCGTGACCCCGGTCCAGCAGAATGTGGCACCCCGACTTGCCGCGGCGCCAGCCGTGACCACGCCGATCCAGCCTGGCCAGATGCAGGTGTCCACCACGGTGCGCGTGGTCTGGAGCATTCAATAACTCGTCAGCGCGGGCAGTTGCAGCAACAGCAGGTCCAGCACCAGTTCAGGAGCTCGTCAGCGCGGGCAGTTGCAGCAACAGAAGGTCCAGCACCAGGCGCGCGTTGACGTTGGTGTCCAGGTCGGCGAGTGCCTGCTGCAGGGCCAGGCTCGCCTGCTGCGCCCGCGCCGCGGGCACCTGCTGCGCGGCCGACCGCAGCGCGGCCTGGTCCCCAGCGTCCAGGTGCACGCTGCGATTCAGCAGACCCAGCTGGACCAGGGTCACGTCGCGCCACCAGCTGAGCCACGCCCGCAGGGTGTCGCGGACGCTCTCCGGGTGGCTGTACCACCGCTCGGAGAGCACGCGCGCCCGGACCAGCCGATCCAGACGCGATCCAGACAGCGCCTCCACGAGCTGGCTCACGTACGTCTGCTGCTGCTCGACGATCGCCGGATCGCTGGCGGCCAACACCGCCCAACCCTGACGCCCGCCCGCAAGGGCGGCCAGCTGCTCCGCTCGCGCGGGCTCGGTGCCGCCGGCGACCAGCGCTGCAGCCAGCTCGGCGCGTGGCGAGGGCCGCAGACGGATCTCCTGGCAGCGTGAAGCGACGGTCGGCAGTAGCGCGCCGCGTTCGATGGCGGTGAGCAGGAACACGTCGAACGACGGAGGCTCTTCGAGCGTCTTCAGCAGGCGGTTGGCGGCATCTTCGGCCAACTCTTCGGCATACACGATGAGGTACACCTTTGAGCGGCCCATCACGGGTCTCAGCTGGGCGTCCGACTGGATGAACTCGACGTTGTCCGAGTACTCCCGCGCGGAGAGCGCCGTTGTGGATGCCTTCAACGCGATCATGCGTCGCTCCGGGGCGCGTCGCACCACGC
>JAFAWJ010000564.1 GCA_019242065.1 Chloroflexota bacterium | reverse complement strand
ATCGGGTATCGCTTCGAGCCGCGCACCCTGACGATTCGTAACTGGCCGTCTCGTTCCATGCGGCGCAGTGTCCGCGGCTGCACTCGCCAACGTTCAGCAAGCTCGTGCTCGGTCAAGAACACGAGCTGAGGCCGGTCGTCAGCACCTATTGTCCGCATTTGTCCAGTCGTACTCACCGATTCGATCTTAGACGTGGTGCTCGCAGCTCTTCATTGATCGAAGGTCACAGTAACGATACGCGGCCGATCATTTGCCTAAGGCAAATGGGTTTAGCCGTGCGGGGGCAAAATGGCCATTCTGCCTACAGAGCCGGAATGGGAGCTGCTCTGTTCTTGGCCCTGAGTAGAAATGGAGCAGGATCCTGCGCTAAGACTAAGCTTGCGATTTAACCAGCACCGGGTGCCCAGCGCGTTACCCATGTCGTTGCGAGCGATCAGCGAGTTGCTGAAGCCGGGCGGGGCGTCGCCGCCGGCGATCCACTCGTGCAGGTGCTCCCAGCCCGCGTCGGCCACCGGCCAGGCCGGGAAGGGATCGGGCGCGCACACCGGGTTGAACAGTCCGGCGGCAGTTCCAGGGTCGCGGGCACGCACGCCGTTCGATGGCGGTATCCACCGGCGTGCCGGCGCCGACGTGAGGGCGGACATCTCCGGGCACCTGGATCGGCTGACGCTGGTGGTTGACCTGGCGCGAAATCAGCGAGGTGCAACTACTGCTCAGAGGTGGCCGTCTCTTGACCTTGACTGGTGCCGCTGGTATCGGCAAAACACGCCTGGCGCTGGAGGTCGCGCAGCGAATCGAGTCGGAATTCGTGGATGGCGCCGTATTTTTCGGCGGCCTGGTAGGCGCGACCGTAGAGTGCGTGGCCGTAGGGCGATGCGGACCGAAGGAGTATGGTAGGCAGATCATGGTCGCCACCAGCAGTTCACCCGGCAGCGTCAGCCATGACGAGCCGCGGGCCGCGGCACTGTTTCCATTCTCTAGACGCCAGTCCGTTTGACTGCTACTGCTGCGCTGTCAGGTTGCCGATGGGCGGGCTAAGGATGACCGATCGGATCGCGACTAGCGGCGCGCGGCCGGAAAAGGATGTGCCAGTGGAATCCTCCAATTGGGACCTGCACCCTGGTCGTTGGCGGATGACGCGTCGGCAGGCGATCCGCCACTGGCTAGGTGCGACAGCTGCCGTGGTGTCTGTGGCGGCCGCGACGCTGCCGAGCTTCGTCTCAGATGCGTCGGCCACACAGACGCGAAACGCCCAGCAACGTGCTGGCCCACCACCGGCTCTGCCGCAGCCAAGAGTGCTCAAGAGCACGAACAGCCTGCTCGCCCTCACCCTGACCGCGATGCCGGCGACGGTCGATATGGGCGCGCCGTCTCCGGTGCGGACGTTGACCTACGACGGCGTCGTACCCGGCTATACCTGGGAGCTCAACGCCGGTGATCGTTTGACGGTCGACCTGGTAAATCGTCTCCCGCCGCAGTCGTCCATGGGCACGATGCGCATGGATCGGCCGCACGAATGGGCCACCACCAACCTGCACACTCACGGTCTGCACGTGTCGCCACTCGGCAACGGCGACAACGTTTTCCTGACGGTCCAGCCCGGTGACAGACAGCACTACCAGATCGATGTTCCGCCAGACCACCCGAGTGGGATCTTCTGGTACCACCCCCATCGCCACGGCGGAGTCACGCAGCAGGTACGCGGCGGCATGGCCGGTTTGATCATCGTGCGCGGCGACCTGGACCAGGTGCCGGAGGTGGCCGCCGCCACCGAGCAGGTGATGATACTGCAGGCGATCGAGCTCGGCGACAGCTACGAGTTGCTGGAGCCGATCCCCAACCCCACCACCCAGCAGGCCTTCTATCCGCGGACGAACGTGCTCTACACGGTGAACGGGGTCCTGACGCCGACCATCTCGATGTACCCGGGCGAGGTGCAGCGCTGGCGCCTGCTGAACGCGGCCGAGGGCAAGTTCATGTCGCTCCGGCTCGAGGGACATGCGTTCAACGTGCTCGCCTGGGACGGGCTGACACTGGCCGCGCCAGATACGGTCGACCTGGTCATGCTCTCGGCGGGCAACCGGGTGGAGGTGCTGGTACGAGCCGGCCAAGCCGGCACGTACGAGTTGATGCTGACGCCGGGCTCGAGCCAGAAGCCCAACATTCCAGGTATGCCGGACGCTCCGTCCGCAGGCAACTCTGGTTCGGCGGCCACCGTCCCGGTCCAGATGCCAGGTATGGCCAGTATGCCCGGCTTTCCCGATCTGCCGGGCGAGCTCCAACCACGCTCGATCGCCACGGTGGTGGTCGGCGGCGACGGACCCGAGATGGACCTTCCCAACTCACTACCGGCCTGGGATCCGCCCATCCTGCCCATCGCTCGCCAGCACGCCCTGGCGTATACCGTGGCGCGCTCACCGGATAACGAATTTATCTTCTTCGGGGTCGATGGCGATGCTTTCGATCCGACTCGACCCCCATACCAGATACCGATCAATACCGCCGAAGAGTGGACGCTGACCAACGACCTCGATACCAAACTGATGGACCACGCCCACGTGTTCCACATCCATCAGAATCCATTCAAAATCACCAGCATCAACGGCGCGCCACTGGCAACCCCGCTCTGGCGGGATACCTTCGTCCTGACGCGCAGCTCCGGAGATTCGATCACTTTCGAATCCAACTTCGTCGATTACCCAGGCACTTTCGTACAGCACTGCCACGTGCTGTCGCACGAAGACCTGGGCATGATGTCGTCGATCGAGATCATCCCCTAGGGAGAATCATGCGTACGTTCACTCGCCGCGATTTCCTGCGCGGCACCGCCGCCGCCGCGGCCACCATCGCACTTGGCCTCACGGCCGGTCTCGGGGCTTCCGAAGCTTCTGCGCAGGCCGCTTCCCCAGGCATCAACGGCGGGGATACCGCCAGCGGCCTCACCGAGCTGAGTGGCCTGCTGACAGGGACCTTGTTGCTGCCAACCGATGCAGGCTACGACCCGGCCAGCACGCCCGCCAACGGCCGCTACCGGAATATTCGGCCGATCGCGGTCGCCCAGGTCGCCGACGAGGCGGACATCGTGACCTGCGTGAACTGGTGCCGCCGCATGGGCGTAGCGCCGGTCGCTCGCGCCGGCGGCCACAGCTACGCTGGCTTTTCGACCACCACCGGCCTGCTGATCGACATCAGCAAGCTGAACAGCTTCAGCGTCGATCCGCACGCGGGCACCGCGACGAGTGGCGGCGCGGCGTTGAACGCCGACCTGTTCCGCGCCACCGCCGACACCCCGCTGTTCCTGCCCGGCGGCACCTGCCTCGGGGTTGGGCTCGGCGGTCTCACCCTGGGGGGCGGTATCGGCTACAACACCCACTGGGCCGGCCTCACCTCCGATCACCTGCTGGCCACGCGCATCGTAACCGCCTCGGGCCAGGTGCTCGACCTCGATCCATCCGCCAACAGCGACCTGTTCTGGGCGTGCCGCGGCGGCGCCGGTGGCAGCTTCGGCATCAACACGTCCTTTACCTACGAGCTGGTGCCGGTGCCGATGCAGAACATCAGCTATTACCGCTTCGACTACCGCGGAGCGGACGCCGCGGCGGCTGTGCTGAACACCTTCCACACGATCCTGCAGTCGGCGCCAGCGGCGCTCAATGCGGTGGCCATGGCGCAGGCCTCGCCCGTCGGCGCCGGCGGACCGCGTGAGGCGATCGACGTCATGTCCCGCGGACAGTACGTCGGCCCCGTCGACGAGTTGCGGGACCTGGTGAGTCCACTGTTGCGTGTGGCCACGCCCACGAAGACCGCGCTCCAGGCGAAGACCTTCTGGGATACCCAGCGCATCTGGGTTACCGAGGAGCCGCCGGTCCATTCCTTCGGCGATATCTCGCGCTATGCGCCAGCGCCGATCCCCGACAGCGTCGTCCAGCAGCTGGTCGAGCTGCTGGTGAACTGCCCCAGTCGGACTGACAACTCCAATGGGGCGATCTGGTCGCTCGGCTGGATCGGCGGCGATGTGGTCAACGCGATCGGCCGTACCGACACCGCCTACGTGCATCGCAACATGCTGACGCTGCTCCGGCCCACGCCGGTCTGGGAAGACAACGACCCGCCCTCGGTGGGCGACGGGCTGATCGCCTGGACCCAGGAGGCGATCGATGCGATCGCGCCCTACACGCCGAACGAGAGCTATCAGAACTTCCCGAACCGCGCCATCGACGACTGGCAAACGGCGTACTTCGCCGAGAATCTCGAGCGATTGATCGACGTCAAGACGAAGTACGACCCGACGAACCTGTTCGCCAATCCCCAGAGCATCCCCGTGCGCTTGCCAGTGCCGGTCCAGGTCCCAGTGAGCCGTACATAGCACAGTTCTTGAGAGCCGAGTGGTGTAGCCACCTACCGACTTGACAGTCATCCCTTTTGCGCCACTGCCTGAAGCCATCGAGCACCCCGCCGGTTCACTCTGTCAAATGGCAGTCAGTGGATACCGAGTGATCCTGCCCGACGATGCTTCGATTGGCGCCAATCCCGCGGATCCATGAGCAAGATGATCAAGCGGCCAACTATACCTGCGGGGCGCCAGCTTCCAAAGTCGGCTGACTCGTTCAGTCGCGACGCCATGGGGCGGTAGCCTCTGCTCCATGCCCGCTCGCACTGGCAACGACTATCTGCAGAGCCTTGCCCACATGAAGCCTAGCGTCTACCTGCACGGCGGCCGAGTCGTCGACGTGGGCGGCGAAGTGGCATTCCAGGGCACGCTCCAGACCATCGCCGAGCTGTACGACCTCCAACATGAGCCTCGCTATCGCGATTTCATGCTGTATCCCTCGCCGACCACAGGTGATCCCGTGCATGTCGGCTTCCAGCCCGCGACCTCGCGGGCAGCGCTGGTCGCCAAGCGGAAAGCTTTCAAGCTGCGTACCGACTACACCTTCGGGTTCATGGGTCGAACCATGGACTTCATGAACCAGATGGTGACCAACATGTATCTGGACCGCGCGCGGTTCGGTCAGCGCGGTCAGCAGTTCGCGGACAACGTGGAGCGCTACTACGAGCACGTGCGCGACAACGACCTGTTCTTGACGCATGCGCTCATAAATCCGCAGATCGATCGGTCGCGTACGTCGGCGGAGCAGGAGGACCCGTTTCTCCACCTCGGCAAGGTCCGCGACACCCCGAACGGCATCGTCGTGAGAGGCGCGAAAATGCTGGCGACAATGGCTCCGGTCGCGGAGGAGATCCTGTGCTTCCCTTTCGGAGCCGGCGTCGCAGAGGGTGACGACGCGTACGCCGTCGCGTTTGCAATCCCGCTGGACACGCCAGGGCTCGAGCTCCTGTGCCGCGAATCCGTGGCCAGCCCGCCCGACAGTCGCTTCGATCACCCGCTGAGCAGTCGATTCGAGGAGATGGACTGTATTGTGGTGTTCAACGACGTGTTAGTTCCGTGGGATCGAGTGTTCATCGACGGTGCGCCGGGAAGTCGTGCCGTGGCGAATGCCGCCGGTGGTGGCATGGGCATCACCGGTGGGCTCCAAACGGCAGCGCGCATGCTGAGCCAGATGGAGTTCTTTTGCGGTCTGGCGATGAAGCTGGCCGACACGATTGCCATTACCGGATTTCTTCACGTCCAGGAGAAGTTGGGGGAAATGCTCAGCCACCTGGAGGTCGCGCGATCC
Organism: Chloroflexota bacterium; assembly: GCA_019242065.1. The sequence continues at coordinate 4,120 of JAFAWJ010000564.1, read as the reverse complement.
GTCTTTTACGGCTCCGAAGCCATGGCGTTCGAAGCCGCAAACGGGGTGTGGTCCAACGCCCAGCTCGGCCAGGGCGCATTCCACATCCAGACGATGCGTATCTACCGCCGTTTCGTGGAGATCGTCCAGTTGCTGGGTGGCGGCGGCTTCTTCTACGCGCCCACTGAAGCGGACTTCCTCAATCCGGAGTCTCGACCACTGATCGACAAGTATGCGCGAGGTCGAGCCGGTGTCTCCGCTGAAGAGCGCGTACGCCTGTTCAAGTTGGCATGGGATGCGACCGGCTCTGCGTTTGGGCAGCGCATGCAGCAATACGTCACCTATTACTCAGGCGATCCGATCCGCTTGACGGCGGCCTACTATGTGGGGTACGACAGGCATCCGTTGCTCGACGTTATCGATCGCGCCCTCGGACAGCGACAAAGCGCGGACCTGCCCATTTCGCCCGATGAGCCAGGCTTGCCGCCGGCACGCCGCGAGGCACGCGACCCGAAAGCAATCGCTGCCCAATACCCGACCTCCAGCCAGGTTCGGCCGGGGTAACCCTCGTTCTGGGCGCGTCAGATGGAAATAATGCGACTCGTGGACGCTGCACGACCGATACGTAGACGCGCGCTAGCACCAAGCCGTCATGAGTAAAGCTGAGCTGTGGCGGTCGCACCCGGCCACCACTGGCGCCCGATCTGGAGGCGCTGCTGCGTCACATGCACCTTGCCCTCCATGCGCCGGATGGCGCCTGAGGTCTTGGCGACGGCCAAGGCCCAGCCCTCGACTCTACCCACCTTCAGTCGCGCGGGCGGTTGCGTGGTCGCGGTGTCATGCGCCATCACAGCGGCTCCTGGGCTGGTCCGGCCGGCAAGCTACACGCATTCGATGCGCTTGCTTACGCCCGGCGAATTGCCGGGAGCACGTGCGTGCCGATGCGCTCGAAAGAGCGGAGCATGAGCTGGTGGTCGCCGACGATGTGCCGCACCATGACGTAGGCGAAGCCCATCTCGCGGTACTCCCGCAGGCGTTGGACGACCGTGTCGGCGCTGCCGACGAGCAGCTGGTCCAGGCTGGTGCCGCGATACCCGTCGGCCAGCACCCGGCCGACGACGGCGTGCGCCTCGTCGTCTGACTCGCCGACGTAGATATCGCGGCGCAGCACAGGTTGCGGAGTGCGGCCGGCGCGCGCCGCTGCCTCTCGGTAGAGATCAAGCTGCTGCACGAGGTCCGCATCCGTGGCGTTCTGGCCGGTCAGCCAGGCGTCGCCCAACCACCCGGCGCGCTCGGCGGAGGCGGGCACGGTGCCGCCCAGCCAGATCTCGACCGGCACGCGGGGTAGCGGGCTGATCGTCGCGCCCTCCAGGGTGTAGTAGCGGCCGTGGTGGGTGACGCGCTCGCCCGCCAGCAGCGCCCGCACGACCGTGACGGTCTCCTCGAGCCGGCCGACGCGGCTGCGCTCCTCCATGCCGAACGCCTGGAACTGCTGTGCGCGCCCGCCGAGCACGAACGTCACGATCAGGGGGCCCTCGGCGAAGGCGGCGAGCGTGCCGATCTGCTCGGCGAGCAGCACCGGGTGGTAGAAGGGGGCGAGGAGGACGACGCCGACGGGCATGTTGCCGGTGACGCTCATCAGCCGCGCGACCGTGGGCAGGGGCGAAAAGGCAGTGGCGTAGGCCGGGCTGGCGATGTGGCCGTCGCCGGTAAGCAGCGCGTCGAGGCCGGCGGCGCGCGCGGCGGCGGCGACCTCCATCAGATTGCGCGCCTGCTCTTCGGCGGTGTAAGCGCCCAGCGGCCGCTCGACGAAGGCGCCGGGCGGCATGGAGGCCAGCATCTGGCGGAAGCGCTCGTGCGTGGCCGGCGAGGTGGGGAAGAGGAACCGCAGCGATGTGCCGAATTTCACGAGAGGGCTCCTTGCATCTTGATAAATGGTGACGCCAACATCGCATCGGCTCGCATGTCGGCGAGCAGCATGCCGCAGAACGGCGCCGCCACCACCTGCGAGAACTCGAGCACGCGGACACCGTCAAGAGCACCGACGATCACTTCGTCCTCGCCGCGCACCTCACGCCCCGCGATCCAACCGGCGCCGCCTCGGCGTTGGCGGCCTCGACCAGACGCATGAACCGCCCCAGCTTCTCCAGACATAAATATCTGCAGCGGCGACAAAATGCTTGCAGTGGGAACCAGCGCCCCCTTGAGACGCGGCCATCTGTGCGAGTATTCCCCGTCGGCAAGTGAGAGTCACCGTCTAACCGCGGTAACCGTTGCCAGCTTGCCGTCGCCGGTACTCCGGGCAGAGGAACGTCTCCTGAACGAACTCGGTCATTGTTGGGCAGATGCGGAAGATATCGGTCTTGCTATGGACAGTCAGGTATTCGTTTTTTGTCGCGAAAGCACGCCATTCCATTAAACAAGCCGTGGCCCAACGGGCTGTAGTCCGAGAAGGCACATCCGAAGCAGCACTGTAATGAAACACCCTCTGGGAGTTGGTTCTGAACATCCTCCAGCTCATCCTGGAACCAGCCAGTCTTCCCGCTTGATGCGGTCGCACCAGTCTCCTACCGGAGAACGAGTCGGAGTCGCTCCTGGGTGAGACCACCCCGCCGGCCTTCCACACCCAGACCCAGTTCTGCTTCGATACGACCAGCACTTATCCGATCGCCCGTGACCAGGGTCGTTGGCATCTCCCACTCGAGGACACAGGCCGCCAGTGCTCCGTGCACAAGATCGAACTGGTCCCGAAGGTCAGTTGGTAATTCAGGCGGGGCTTCCAAGCTGTCGAAGTCATGGCCAGTAAACTCGACTCCACGCACCCGCAGACGCAGGACGTGGCCGTCGTTCTCGATCGTGGTCGCCTCCGAGCCGCGTGCGTCTCGGTATCGGGCAGGATAGATCTGCGGCCATGCCTCAGTCATAGATAGGGTCCCTCCAGTCTGAAGCGAACTCGGCGTGTCGTGGTGCGCAGTCGAATGCATGTGACAGCACGGCGATGAGCCGCCGGCGGAAGAAACGTGTTTGCTTGAGTGGCACGCGGGGACATGACTTACAGCCCGACTGCAGCGGCTGCATTGCGGCGGAAGAGCGAACCATCCCTGATATATCGCCTTACGACTGGCAGGGACTTGTGCCCGGTCTGAGCCATGATCGACCGCTCGCTGACGTCAGCCATGGCCGCGGCGGTTGCCAACCCCGAGCGCAAGCTATGGCCGGCGTAGTGTGCGGGGTCGAGGCCTGCATCCTTCGCACAACGCTTGACGATCAGCGCCACCGACTGGTCGGTCAGCCGCTGGGGCCTGAGGTTGCCGTGGCGATCGATGGGACGGAACAGCGGCCCGCGCTCGATGCCGCTGCGGGCAAGCCAGTCGCGCAGGGCGCGCACTGGGCAGGTGAGTGGGTGCGAGCCGAACGGCAGGCCAACCTTGCGACCCTCGGCCTCCTGGTCCGTCTTGGAGCGGCGCAGCTGCATGACCATGCCGTCGGCGGTAAAGGTGACGTCGGCCAGCTCGAGCGAGACGAGCTCTGAGCGGCGGAAGGCGCCGGCAAAGCCGACCAGCAACAGCGCGCGGTCGCGCGCGCCGCCGAGCGTGTCGAGCTTCAGCGTCTCGAGCATGGCGCGCAGCTCGGCGGTGACCGCGGCGGTCTTCTGCTGTGACGCCGAGCCGAGCGTGCGGCGAATGCCCTAGAAGACCAAGCGCACCTGCGCGTCGCGCGTCGGCGAGGTGTGGCCGGCTGCCTGATGCGCCTGGGAGATGCCGCTCAGGCGGCGGTAGAGCGTCGCGACACGGTGGGTGTGAGACAGATCGGTCAGGTACAGGGCGATGGTCTGCGGCGTGGACGGCAGTGGCTGCAGCTGATGGAGCGTGCACCACTGCAGAAAATCGTCCCAGTCGGTGCGGTAGGCCCTGAGCGTGTTGGACGCCTTGGACTGCCGGGCGTAATCCTGGGCCTGCTCCGCCATCGTCTCAAGGCGTGCGAGGGCGCGCGTGTGAAGCTCAGCATGGACCGGGTCGGCGTCATCCTGGTCGTGATGGCTTCGATCCGCATCGCCGCCGCCCCGATGTCCGTCAGGATCGAAGACGGTCAGGGCGACGTCGGGCGTGAGGGTCATATCGAACACAGCCAGCCTACGCGC
>JAFAWJ010000448.1 GCA_019242065.1 Chloroflexota bacterium | reverse complement strand
ATCGTCCTCAATCGCCAGGTAGCCCTGGATGGCGTTGATCGCGATTCTCGGGTCCTCGCGCCACGCCGGGTGGGTCAGCTCGTAGACACTGTCGGCGCGCCAGCCATACTCGTCCAGGTAGGCGTCGAGCTCGCCCATGAACTCGCGGCCCGCCTGGCTGCTGTGCAGCTCGGCCGGGATGTCGTCGGAGTTCGATCCCTCGAAAATGCGCTGCAGCTCCGGGTTGGCGCGCACCTCACGGCTGAGTTGCCACAAGCCACGAGCTGACCCGGTGGCCATTGTCTCGAAACCCTGAAGCGCCTCATACCCGAGTTTCTCGTCGTTTGCGCCCGTGACCTGCTGGTAGAGATCGGCAAATTGGCCGGCCGCGAAAAAGGCGTACAGCAGCAGGCCGTGGATATACCAGCGGTCTCTCACCTCCTGGTACATCTCGTCCCAGGTCCGCAAGAGTTCCGTATCGCTCATCGCGTCATAGTCCTGGCGAATCCGCTTGCTGACGGTCGCGATGACCTTCGGCAACCATTCGCTTTCCCAGCGCTCGCCCAATATCGGCAGCAGCGCGTCGACGTTCTGCCGATACCGTTCCGCGCGCACCTGGGGGTCCTCGTCGCCAGGGTCCAACGGCACGCCGCTGAGGTAGCCGTAGCAGTTGATCGCCTTCGTGACAGCACTGAGGCCCGAACCCAGCTCGAGCATGGCTTTACTGAACCCCCAGCCCGTGGACGAATGCAGCAGCTCGTGCTCCAGCGCGGTCAGCGGGCGCGGGCAGTGCAGCTGGTCCCACTGCCAGAAGCCAGCCAGGTCGGCTGGAACCGGAAAGTCAGTTGTCGTTGCCACCCGGCCCCCTCGTCATGTCGCTACCTTGGCCATCCCTGGCGCATGGTACTTCCCGCCGGTCCCGAATTCGGCCTTATGTATGGTGCGCGGGCTGAGAACGGATCTCAAAGATTCATACTCACTGTCTACCTCGCCACACTGGGGTCAACGAAGAGTCTGGACGTAGCGAGCGCCGAACCGCTGGTGGCGTCCAGATGGCGTACGATGGGGCGCACGGGAGGTGACTCATGGCCGTCTCAGACCGCGCATTAACCGCACGGCGGGTGATCGACGAGCTGCACCGCGTGGGCGTGACACACGTGGTTTGGCTGGTCGACACCGAATCGCGCTTCATGCACGATGCACTCACCGCCGACTCCGATCTCACCATTGTGCCGATCTGCCGTGAGGCCGAGGGTCTGGCGGTAGCCATGGGCCTGTGGATTGGCGGTAAGAAGCCTGTCGTGATCATCCAGAACACCGGTCTTCTCGAGTCAGGCGATTCCATCCGCGGTCTCGGACTGGACTTGCAATTGCCGCTGGTGCTGCTAGTGGGCTATCGCGGCTTCCATCGCACGCAGCCCATCACCGATTCGGCCGCGACCTACCTGGAGCCAACGCTCAAGGCGTGGACGCTTCCGTATCAGCTCGTCGAGACCGATGAAGACGTATCCAGGATCAGCCAGGCTTTCGAGTTGGCGGCTGAGCGGCGCCAACCGGTCGCGGTCCTGATCGGCCGGGAGTACCACTGATGACCATGGAAGCCATGGCTGCGCTGCGTATTCTGGCAATGCAACGTGGCGACGCGATCGTGCTGCCAACCATGTCTGGCGCCCGCGGCTGGGCAACCGTATCGACGCGGCCGGAACTCGACTTGCCAGTGTCTGGCGCGATGGGCAAGGCCTCCTCGGTGGCGCTGGGCCTGGCCCTGGCGCAGCCAGACCGGCAGATCATCGTCCTGGACGGTGATGGCAGCCTGCTCATGAACCTGGGATCGGTGGTCACGATCGCTGGTATGCGGCCCAAGAACCTGGTTCATGCAGTCTGCCAGAACGAGGTATACGAGGTCACCGGCGGTCAACCCATTCCAAATGCCGAGCGCGTCGACTTTGCTGGCATCGCCCTGGCCGCGGGCTTCGTCCGGTCCCACACCCTCCATGACGTTGCCACGCTCGAACGCGAGTTGCCTGCGCTGCTGGCCGCCGAAGGGCCAACATTTCTCACTCTCAAGCTACGACCCTTTAGCTGGGACGATTCCGGACCGCGGCGCCGGACGATCGACGCCGCTCGCGACCTCCAACGGATGTTCGCCACCACGGCTGGATAGCTGAGGTGGCCAGCTCCGCGGCGTAGACCTCGACGGCGGTGTTCGGATTGCGACCGCGGCTCGGTGCTCGCGCGCGCCGCCGGGATGATGGCGGGCTAAGATCGCGCGTGTGAATCGAAGCACCGAGCGCATACTGACGACGCACACGGGCAAGCTGTTCATGCCCGACGCTGGCAACCCCGGCATGGGCCCGCCCCCCACCCCGCCCGAGCGCGTCGCGGCGGAGATCGACGCGCTGGTGAAAAAGCAGGTCGAGATCGGGATGGACATCATCTCGAACGGCGAGCCCGCCGGCATCGGCCCCGGCACCGTCTTCCGCCTCGTCGAAGGCTTCGAGACGATCGACCCCCACGTCAGCGACCAGGAGCCCGTCGTGAGCCTCGAGCGCGTGCGCTGGCTGTCGCGCGACATGTTCACCTACGCCGACTTCTACACGGACATGTTCGGCTCGATGATGGGCCGCGTCCGGAACAACCCCGCGATGTCAATGCGCACCGTCGTGACCGGTCCGCTGAAGCTGCGCTCGCTGGAGCCGTTCGAGCACGATATCCAGCTGTTCAAAGAAGCCCTCCAGTCACACGCCCGCGACAAGGAGGCGTTCTACTGCGTGGTCGCGCCGGAGTGGCTGGAGGAATTCGTCTGGAACGAGTACTACCGGACCGACGACGAATTCGTGGTGGCGCTCACCGAGGTCATGGCGCCGATCTTCAAGTGCGTCGTCGACAACGGCCTCATCTTGCAGATCGACGATCCGGCCATCTCCCACGACTGGGAGGAGGCGCGCCGCCCGCCGATGTCGGACGCGGACTACGAGCGCTTCATCATGCTGCGCATCGACGCCCTCAACGCGGCGCTGGAGGGCATCCCCGAGGACCGGGTCCGCTTCCACGTGTGCTGGGGCAGCTGGCCTGGCATGCACACCAACGAACAGCCGCTCGCGCATTTCGCGAAAATGATGCTCAAGGTGAAGGCCCAGGCATTTTCGATCGAGTCAGCCAAAGCTTCGCATCGCAACGACTGGAAAGTCTGGCGCGACGACATCCCGTGGCCGCAGGACAAGATCATCGTGCCGGGCGTGGTTGACCATACGACGCCGGTGGTCGAGCCGCCGGAGGTGATCGCCGATACGCTCATCACGTACGCCAACACGTGCGGTCGCGAGAACGTCATCGCCGGCACCGACTGTGGCATGCGCTGGCACGCCCAGGCGGCCTGGGCGAAATACGAGAACATTGTCAAGGGGGCCGCGCTCGCGAGCGGACAACTCTGGTGAACGTTTCAGGGGAGAGCGGCGTGTGCTGAACCAGGTCGACAACGACCTGCTCACACACGTCGGCCCGGGCACGCCTATGGGCAGCTTCCTGCGCGAGTACTGGCTGCCCGCGGTGCTCAGCTCGGAGCTACCGGGTGCCGACACTGATCCACTCCGGGTGTTGCTGCTCGGCGAGCAGTTGATCGCCTTCCGCGACACTCGCGGCCAGGTGGGTGTGATCCAGAATCACTGCCCCCACCGCGGCGCGAGCCTGTTCTTCGGTCGCAACGAAGAGGCGGGCCTCAGGTGCGTCTACCACGGCTGGAAGTTTTCGGTCAGTGGCGAGTGCCTCGACATGCCGAATGAGCCCGCGGAGTCGGACTTCAAGCACCGCGTGCGAGCGCGGGCGTACCCCACGCGCGAGCGCGGCGGCATTGTCTGGATGTATATGGGTCCGCGCGAGACTCCACCCCCGCTGCCAGACCTCGAGGGTAATCTGCACCCAGGCGCCGCCGAGAGCGTCACCACCTTTCAAATCGACTGCAACTGGCTCCAGATGCTCGAAGGTGACCTCGACACCTCGCACGTCGCGTTTCTGCACCTGGGCGGCGTGTCCGCCGACGAGCTACCCGCCGGCACCTTCTCGGAGTACCAGCTGCGGCAGCGCGCCGCGTCTTTTGAAGTCGTCGATACGCCAGGCGGCGCAGCCTACGCCGCCCGTCGCCCCGCCGGAGGTGGCCTCAGTTACTGGCGGATCGCGCAATGGTGCTTCCCGTTCTACTCGTTCACACCACCGGGCGTGCTCGGCCTCAAGAAGGGCGGCAACGCGCGCGTTCCCATGGACGATACGCACACCCTGGGGTTCGTGATGGCCACCACCACTCCACCGCCGCCGTCACTCGAGCCCAACTCGGCCGACTGGCTGGGTCGCTTCCGCATGCCAGCGCGGCCCGACAACGATTTCCTCATCGACCGACAGGTCCAGCGGCGCAAGAGTGGACCGGAGGGCTACACCGGCATCCAGTCGTTCGGCGCGCAGGACGCGGCGGTTACCACCAGCATGGGGCCGATCCTCGATCGCTCGGCGGAGCACCTCGGCACCAGCGACGCCATGATCATTCGCCTGCGGCGGCGTCTGCTGAGCGCGCTCGAAGACTACCAGCGCTCGGGAAACGCGCCGGTTGGCGTCGACGATCCACAGGCGTACGCGGTGCGCTCCGGCGGGATCCTGCTCCCGACGGGACGGACTGGGTGCACTCGACCGAGCAGTTGCGACGGGCCTTTGTCGAACATTCGGGCCTGGATGCCTCGATCGCCGGCCCGATCTCCTGAGTACGCGAGCAAGTTGCATCTGGCCTGACGGCCCGTCGGCGCTCCACCGGGGCAGTCTCGGCTCGAGGCGACCCGAACGGGCCCTCGCCGATCGGCAGCCAGCCGGCCGGCGTCCAGTGTTCCCGCTGGGGGTCTTGACATGTGGATTCCACCTGGTCGCCCGCTCGTGGGTGCTGGCGTAGACAAACCGGAGCTCCGCACGGACGAGAGCGTGTCCGCGCAACCGAGCGTCTCGGCGTCGCTCGACCAGGTGGCTCGGCTTGTCAGTACGCTGTGGCTGCCGGGTGCGAGCGTGGCTCCGCTGCTGCAGCCCCTCCTCGCGGCGCGCAGCGCGGCGGCCGCCCACGACCAGACGGCGGTACGGCAGCAACTGCTGCTCGCGCGGCAGACGACGCAGACATTGCCCGGCGGCATACTCGCTCGCCGTGGGCGGCCTGGTAGTCGGCGTCGAAGGCCCACTCGGTCACGTTGACGACCTGGTAGCGGGCGGCCGGAGTGAGCGCGCGATGCAAGCGATTGGCTAGATACCCGGGCTGGGCGCGGAAGAAGGCGTTCATCGTCTGCCACTGAGCGTAGAACTGCGCCTGGGAGCCGTCGGGCACTTCGAAGCAGTTGATCAGGGTCACGTGACCATCGTGGCCTGGGGTAGGCGAGGCAGCGGTG
>JAFAWJ010000290.1 GCA_019242065.1 Chloroflexota bacterium | reverse complement strand
CTGAAGATGCGGCCGGCGAGGCCGGCATCGAGCAGCTCGCGGGCTTTGCGCGGCGCGGCGCCGAAGCGCATGTTCTGGATCACACCGTGCTGCACGCCGGCCGCTCTGGCCGCTTCGAGGAGCAGCACGGCCTCGTGCAGCTCGATTGTCAGCGGCTTCTCGGCGAAGACGTGCTTGTGGTTGGCGATGGCGCGCATGAGCGGCGCGAAGTGCAGATTGTTGGACAGACAGTTGTCGACGACGCTGACTTCACGAGCGTCGATCAGCTCGTCGAGTCGGGTGCTGGTGCGCTGCACGCCGTAGCGCTGGGCGAGCTCCGCGACGCGCTGTGGGTTGCGACCATAGAGCGCGGGTTCGACAGCAACGCCGTTGTCGCGCAGCCGGGCCAGGGCCGCGACGTGCGTCTCCCCCAGCCGTCCCGGCCCGAGAACGGCGACCACGAGCCTATCGACCATAAGAAACTATGTTAGGCTCGCTTTCGCTCAACATTGCCATCAGGGTCAACCTGTGGCAGTGCTCCTCGGGCGGAATCCGCTCGAAGCACAGCAGCGTGACCGTGCCATGCTCGCGCTCCAGGGCGCGCAGCTGATCCAGCACCTGGGGCCGCTCGTCCAGGATCTCGCGTCGGTAGCGCGCCTCGAACTCGGACCAGGGTAGGCCAGCGTGGTGATAGGCGTCGAGCAGCTCGCGGCTGGGCGAGGCGTCTTTCATCCACAGGTCGACGCGGTCCTTGCGGACGCCGCGCGGCCAGATGCGCATGATCAGCACCCGCCAGCCTGACACGGGCTCGCGCGAATAGATGCTGTCTCCGATAAACGGCACCCGTTCAGGTGTACAGGGCTGCGCTGGCGTCGCGCTGCCCCGTCTGCGTTGGCCCGCCAGTCCCAGGCGCGCGCTGAATCGCCACGAAGCGGTTTTGCCACACGTCACCGGGCACGCCCGTATGCGGCGTGAGATACGTCACCGGCGAAAACAGCTCGTTCAGCCAGCGGACGATCGGAATGAAGCGGTCCTGACCCAGCCAGAACGACGCGCCTGGATCCGGGTCCGCCACATAAAAGCCGAGCAACTGCGCCCCGCCTGGATCCTGACTGGGATCGCCAATTGCGCGCACGCCGCGGACCAGCACGTAATGCAGTCCGCGCCAGATGAGCGCGATCGAGGGCTCGTGATAGTTCTGGTTGGCCGCCAGCCAGGCCAGCATGCGCGATCCGCTGAGCGGGTCGTCGTAGGTGAAGTGGTCGAAGCTCGTGTCGGGCATCCAGTGACTGGCGGCCGAGGCCACGGCAAATGGCGAGCAGTCCCACTGGTCGACGCTGAAGCCCGCGTTGTGTGAGGTTTCCCAGTCCCAGATGGAGCTTTGCAGGCCGCGGGTGCCGCCATCGGTGGCGCGACCCTGTCGGTAGCTGAGCCACATTTCCAGGTCGGCGGGATCGCACCAGATGTCGGTGAGCTGCTGCGCGTAGGGGATGGGCAAGTCGACGTCGAAGACGCCGCTGGTGGTGGGCTGGCCGGTGGCTTGAAGCAGCGCCGCGCTGACGTAGCCCACGCCCGGGTCGCTGGCGACGCGCCACCACATGCCGCTGGCGGATGGGGCGAGCAGGTCCACAGTGCTGCCGGCGGCGAGCGTAGCGACGACGGGTTGGTCGGCGCCCGGCCCGCCGCGCACGTTCACCCCATCACTGATGACACTGGCCTGCATGCCAGGCGCGAGCGCCGCCTGCGCGCGGACGACAGTTGCTGGCCCCACGAGCGCCGCGACCCCCGCCGCCGCCGCCACGCGCACGAACCCCCGCCGCCTCAACGCCGCGCCTCTGTCCCGACGCTGCAGTCCTGCTGCCGCCATCGCTGAGCGAAAGCCTGACTGCCGCGGCCGCGACAGCAATCCCGAGCCGCCAAATTGCGTCCCGCCCGCCGCCGCCTCAACGCCGCGCGTCCGCCCGCGTCACCGTGTGATCGCGCAGCAGGTGCTGACGCAGCAGGTCCTTGCCGTAGTCGTTGCCGTTCGGCGTCCGCACCACCGTGTGAATGTGATTCCGCGACGGCGCGTCGTTGTCAAAGGCGATCCCATTCAAGTGATCGAACTCGATCAAAATCACAGGACTGTGAATGCGGTAATAGAAGACGCTATCGTCCTCCGTACCGCCCACCCACACCAGGCGCGTGGCGTCGAGATGCTGGGTTACTTCCTGAAGTCGAATGCGGGCGTGCCCGTCACGCATCCGCCCAACGTACACGTCGATCAGCTCCAGCAAGTCGCTCCGCTGGCCTGAAGACAGCTCCGCGCCGCGGATGCCCGCATACGCCAGCACGCGGTTGTCCTGAAACGCGGCTGTCTGAATGCGTCCGTCCATCCGCTGGGGACGCAGCACGCTCTCCGTGGGCACCGGCATCGCGAGCTCACGCTGCGCGGCCGAGAGCCCGCGCACGAACTCGAGCCCGCGCAGCTCTTCGTCCTCGAACGCGCGCAGCCCCGCGTGCGTGCCACTCTCGACGTGCGTCGGCTCTGAACCCAAGAACGTAGGGCTCATGACCAGCTGGTCGCCCAGCACGAAGCAATTGACGATCAGGTGGTGACCGTCGATCTGCCAGCCCCACGGCCGATCCGCCGACGGCTGGCCAAACACGCTGAGCCAGTAGTACCACTCGCCGTATTCGGCCGGGCGATCGGTGAGCTCGCCGAGCGCCGCGTTCAAGCGCATCACGTCACGCGCCAGCCCAAAACCACGCGCGCTGGACGTGGCCCTCAGCAGGTCCAGGCCGCGTTCGCGCTGCGTCGCCGAGCAGTCGTCTAGCACCACTCCATGCCGCATGACAAACGGATGGATGTTGCTCCACGCCCGCCACGCGTCGTCGTCGACGTCGAACTGCGCGGCGCGCCGCTGGTCGGCGTCCAGGCACGCCAGAAACGCGTCGGCCGCCTCGCGAATTGGCTGCGTCGAGACGCCAGTCGACGCGATGCGGAACAGGTCCGGGACCACCTGGCCATCGGTGGTAATGCCGGTGAAGGGCGCCGCGATCGAGCGCCGACCGACGTCGCCGTAG
>JAFAWJ010001160.1 GCA_019242065.1 Chloroflexota bacterium | reverse complement strand
GCTGCCGACCCCGACGCGGTGCTGCTGTATCCGGAAACCGACGCCCTGCCCTACGACCGCCTACCGAGCGACCCCGACAAGCTCACCGAGCGCCTGAGCGTCCTCGAACGGCTGTCGACCGCCGAGCAGTCCGTGGCCCCCGGGCCGCCGCTGGTGGTGGCGTCGGTGCGCGCCGCCATGGACCTGGTGCTCGAGCCGGCCGTGTTCCGTGACAGTCACCGCGTCGTGCGGCGCGGCGACACGTTGCCACCATCCGAGCTTGCTGCGCAGTGGCTGGGATTGGGCTACGAGCCGTCGGCCCTCGTCGACGCCCCAGGCCTGTTCAGTCGGCGCGGCGGCATCCTCGACGTCTACCCGCCAGGCGGAGAGCCGCTGCGCATCGAGCTGTGGGGCGACGAGGTGGACACCATCCGCCTGTTCGACCCCGCCACGCAGCGCTCGACCGAGCAGCTCGACTCTGCTGCGATCGGACCTGCCCACGAAGTGCTGCCGCGGCCGCTGGGCGTGGCACTCAGCATCGACACCCTGCGCCCGCAGTTCGTGGACGCTTTTGCTCGCGACCTGCGCCTGCTGCGCGAAGGCAGTCACGGGTTCCCGGCCCTCGAGTTCTATCGAGGCTTTCTGGGTGCGGCAACGCTGGTGAATTACCTTGGCCCTGACGGGGTCCTGGTCCTCGAAGAACCCGACGGCGTGGCTCGTTTCGCCGAAGAATTCGAGGAGCAGGTTGAACAGCTGCATACCGACTTACTGGAGCGCGGTGAAGTGCCGCCGGGTCTGGCGCGCCCGTATCGTCCCTGGCGGCAGGCCGCTCGCCAGGTCGAAGCCGATCGGGTCGAGCTGCGCTTCGATCCCGACGTCGAAGGGCTGCCGTTTGCGCACGCGCCCAAATTCGGCAGTCGGCTCGACCCGTTCCTGACCCACGTCGTCGAGGCCGAGCACACCACGGTCGTGGTCAGTCAGCAGGCCAGTCGCCTGTCCGAGCTGTTGGCGGAGCAGGGCGTCAACACCGCGCCGCACGAGGCGCTGAGCGAGCCAGCTGCGCGCGTCGAGCTGGTGCACGGTCTGTTGCGCGAAGGCTGGGTGTCGGAGGCGTTGGGCGTCTCGCTGTTCACCGACAGCGAGATCTTCGGCTGGACCAAGCAGCGCCGCTCGGCTCCGACCCGTCAGCTGGCGTCCCAGCGCGCAGCCGCCGCGCGCGACACATTCATTGCCGACTTGCAGCCTGGCGACCTGGTCGTCCACGTCGATCACGGGATTGCCCGCTACGGCGGGCTGGTGCGCACATCGGTGGGCAGCGTGCCGGGTCAGGAAACGTCGCTGGAGCTGCCTGGCCACGCCGAATTCCTGCTGCTGCACTACGCCGAGGGCGACAACCTGTACGTCCCCATCTCACAGGCCGACCGAGTCGGTCGCTATATCGGTGCCGGAGATGCCGATCCGTCGCTCACGCGGCTGGGCAGCGGCGAATGGCTGCGGGCCAAAGCCCGGGTGCGACGCTCCGTCCGCGACCTCGCCCAGGAGCTCATGGAGCTCTACGGAGCGCGGGCGGCGCTCGACGGCCACGCCTATCCGCAAGACACGCCCTGGCAGCTCGAGTTGGAGGGCGGCTTCCCCTACGAGGAGACGCCCGACCAGGAACAGGCGATCCAGGATGTCAAAGCCGACATGCAGTCACCGCGGCCCATGGACCGACTGCTGGTCGGCGACGTCGGCTTCGGCAAAACCGAGGTCGCGCTACGAGCGGCCTTCAAGGCGGTTCAGGACGGACGCCAGGTCGCGGTCCTGGTCCCGACGACCGTGCTGGCCCAGCAGCACTTCAACACCTTCCGCGATCGCCTGGGCGCGTTCCCCGTCAAGGTCGAAATGCTGTCGCGCTTTCGGACTGACAAGGAGCAGCGCGAGATCCTGGCCGGACTGGCCAGCGGCAACGTCGACATCTGTATCGGCACCCACCGCCTGGTCCAGCGCGACGTCGAATTCAAGAATCTGGGCCTGGTCGTCATCGACGAGGAGCAGCGTTTCGGCGTCGCGCACAAAGAGCGGTTGAAGCAGCTGCGTCGCGAGGTTGACGTGCTGACGCTCACCGCGACGCCCATTCCCCGCACGCTGCACATGGGTCTGGTCGGCGTGCGGGACATGAGCGTGCTGGAGACCGCGCCCGAGGCGCGCCTGCCGGTTCGCACGTATGTCACCGAGTACGACGACGGGCTGGTCCAGGAGGCCATCCTGCGCGAGATCGATCGCGGCGGACAGGTCTACTTCGTCAACAACCGCGTGCAGGGCATCGAGACCATCGCCAACCGACTGCGTCGCCTGGTACCCGAGGCACAGATCGCGGTGGCCCACGGCCAGATGCCCGAGGACCAGCTCGAAAAGACCATGCTGGCCTTCGCCGAGGGTGAATTCGACGTGCTGGTGTGCACCACGATCATCGAATCGGGCCTGGACATTCCCAACGCCAACACGCTGGTCATCAACAGCGCCCACCGCTTCGGGTTGGCACAGCTGTATCAGCTCCGCGGGCGGGTGGGCCGCAGCGCCAGTCGGGCGTACGCGTATCTGCTGTACGGCAAGGACATGGCGCTGAGCGAGATCGCCCAGGAGCGCCTGAAGACCATCTTCGAGGCGACCGAGCTCGGAGCGGGGATGCGCATCGCGATGAAGGATCTCGAGATCCGCGGCGCGGGCAACCTGCTGGGCGCGGCGCAGAGCGGCCACATCGCGGCGGTCGGCTTCGACCTGTACACCCGTTTACTGGCCGAACAAGTTGACCTCCTCAAGGCGCGCCAGGAGGGCGCGGCGCGTCTGCCGTTCGAGCGCGTCTGGCCGTCACTCGATCTGCCCGTCAACGCCTTCATCCCGCCCGAATACGTGACCGACGACGCCGTGCGTCTGCGCCTGTACCAGCGGTTTTCGGCCGTGGAGCAGGACGATCAACTGGCCAGTCTGGTGGGCGAGGTCGAGGATCGCTTTGGGGCGCTGGCGGAGCCCGCGCAGCAGCTGGTGTATCTGACCAGTTTGCGGCTGCGCGCCGCCGAGGCCGGGGTCGAATCGCTCCTGGCCACCAGCGACGAGGTCATCGTCAAGTTCGACCGGCTGCCGGCCTTGAACATCGACCAGCTGTCGCGCACCGCGGGCGTAGTCTTGAAGCGTGGCAGCAATCAGTTGCGGTTTGCGCGCGGCTCGGGAACAGCGTGGATGGAGCACCTGTATGGGCTGGTCGCCGCGCTGCCCAGATTGGGAGCCGCAGAGCTACCCGATGTAATGACGCCTGCACTCGCGCACGCGTGAGATCATCCAGCCAAACCTTTTGATGATGAACGGCGGTCCTGGCGGACCTCGCCAGGCGCGTCGCGCGCGCAACGCGGCCACAGGGCGAGTCGGCCTCACAGATACAAGCAACGGCACGGCGCTGCCCGCCTTCGCGCCCCCGGTCTCGACCACGGGTGCCCCAGGCTTCACGCCGCGGGTGCTGTGGCGCAACGCCCGGGCGACCTGGCGAGGCTTTCGGCGCGTGCTGGGACTCGTCTGGGACGCCAACGCCGGGCTGACGCTGGCGCTGGCCCTGCTCAATTTGCTGCAGGGCGTCGTGCCCGCCGTGCGCGTCTGGCTGTCCAAGCTGCTCGTCGACGCGGTCGTCGCGGCGGTGACGAACGGAACGGGCACGGCCGCGCTGCCGCAGGTCGCAGGGCTGGTCTTGCTGCAATTCGTCATCAGCGCCCTCAGCAGCGTCGCCAGTACCTCCTCCAACATCTGTCAGCAACTGCTGCAGGAGCAGGTGGCCAATCGCATTCAGCTGCTGGTCATGCGGCACGCGAACGAGCTCGACCTGGTTTTCTTCGAGCGCCCGCAGTTCTATGACCTGCTGCAGTCGGTACAGCGCGAAGCGTCATCCCGTCCGGTGCAGATGGTCCAGACGGCGTTCATGCTGGTCCGCCAGATCCTGACCTTCGTGACGTTGCTGGCACTGCTGGTGGGACTGGGCTGGTTCATCGCCGTGGCCGCCCTGATCTCACCCATCCCGGCCTTTATCTCGGGTGCGCGCTACGGCTGGCACGGGTATCAGATGATGCGCTGGCAGTCGCCACTGCGCCGCATGATGAATTATCTGACGAACCTGCTGACGACCGACGTCTACAACAAAGAGGTCAAACTCTTCACGCTGGGCGACTTCTTTATCGAGCGCTTTTCGAGCTTGTTTCGCCGCTACTACGTCGAGATGCGCGGGCTGGTCATCCGCCGCTATGTCGCCGGCGCGGCGTGGTCGATGCTGACCGTCCTGACCAGCGGTCTGACCTACCTGTACGTCGCCTATCGCACGCTGGCGGGTGCGATCAGCGTCGGTGGATTGACGATGTATGTCCAGGCCGCCGACGGTGTGTCCCAAGCGTTTTCGGGGGTGCTGAGCGCGCTGCAATCCATGTACGAGCATCAGCTGTATCTGCAAACGTTGTTCGAGCTGCTCGACTTCACCCCGATCGTGCGTGCACCAGAGCATCCGATCCCGTTTGGTCGGCCCATTCAGCAGGGGATCGAGTTCCGCAACGTCAGCTATACCTACGAAGGCAAGGCCGAGCCCGCGCTGGACGACGTCAGCTTCAGCATTGCGCCAGGCGAGACGGTGGCGATCGTCGGGCACAACGGCGCGGGCAAGACCACGCTGGTCAAGCTGCTCGCGCGACTGTACGACCCGCAGTCGGGTCAGGTGCTGATCGACGGCCACGACGTGCGCGAGTACGACCCGGATGCCCT
>JAFAWJ010001005.1 GCA_019242065.1 Chloroflexota bacterium | reverse complement strand
CGCCGAGGCGCTCCATGACGTAGGTGAACCAGCTGGATTTGCCGAATTCGCCGTCGCTCACGACGTCGAGGCCGACGTCCACCTGGTGGCGGACGACCTCGGCCACCGCGGCTCGCAGCGTGGCGGTGCGTGTGGCGTCGTCGGTGTCGGGGCCGAGGGCGAGCACCTCCGGCGGGCGGATCAGGCTGCCTGCGAAGGTCGTCAGAATGCGGTCGGTGCTGCGCTGCATCGTTCGAGGCGGGGGCTAGTGATCGCGCGGGATCGTCACGGCGGGTGGGCCGCCGGGCTCGGTGAGGGTGCGCAGGCGGAGGGTGTACAGGTCGTCGCGCTGGATGGTGTCGGCGCTTCGCGCGATCTCTTCCCAGTCCTCTTCGATACGGAAGTAGCGACCCGAGAGCTGGTCGGCGTGGCCGGCGGCGAGGAACACGCTCAGGTCGGCGACGCGCGAGAGGGGGGTGCCCAGCGAGGGGTCCGCGCGGGTTTCCCGCATTCTGGCGGACATGCCAGGCACGTACTTCTGGGCATCAGCGCGATTGATGGCCGCGTCGGTGAACTGCGTAACCACGTTGCCGGGGTGGACCGACCAGGCTTTGATGCCCACCTCGGCGGCCTCGGCGGCCAGGATTTCGACGAAGCGCAACTGAGCGGTCTTGGCGACCTGGTAGGCGGAGACGTTGGGGTTGCCGCGTTCGGCGGCGCGACTGGAGATGACGATGATGCGTCCGCCGCCGCGGGCGACCATGCCCGGGTAGACCGCGCGCGTGCACAGGAACGCGCCGTGGACGTGGATCTCCTGGGTGCGCCACCACTCTTCGGGATCCGAATCCCAGATGGGCGCGTAGGGGCCGGTGATGCCCGCGTTGCTGACCAGGACGCTGATGGTGCCGAAAGCGTCCTCGGCCTGGGCGGCCGCGCGCTGCACGTCCGTGGGGTTCGAGACGTCGCCGACGAGGGCCACGGCCTGGCCGCCGGCGGCGGTGATGGCGCGCGCGGCGTCGTCGACCTGGTCTGTGGAACGGGCCAGCAGAGCGACCCTGGCGCCCGCGGCCGCGAAGGCCTCCGCTATTCCGCGGCCGATGCCGCGGCCTCCCCCGGTGACCAGGGCGGTCTCACCGTCAAGTACTCCTGCCACGGGCGCTGATTATAGGCGGGCGCCACCTGAACGCCGAAGGTTACATCAACCCGGCTCCAAGCTACTTCCAAGGATCAGCGGCCATAGTTCTGGTTAATCGCACGAAAAGGCGCATGGTGTATATGGCTGCTGGAGTAATGGACGTCTTGTTAGTTGAGGACGACCCGCGGATCGCGCGAGTCGTCGAGCGCGCACTCACCGATGTCGGCCACCGCGTGGAGGTCGCGCACGATGGGCTCGAAGGGTTGACCAGCGCCGAGCGCGGCATCCACGACCTTGTCGTCCTGGACGTGATGCTGCCCGAAATGGACGGCTTCGAGGTCGCCCGCGAGCTGCGGCGGCAGCGGCTGCGCACTCCGATCCTGATGCTGACCGCCCGCGACGCCGTCCCGGATCGGGTGCGAGGTCTCGACGCCGGCGCCGACGATTACCTGACCAAGCCGTTCGCCCTCGAAGAGCTGCTGGCCCGCGTGCGCGCGCTCGGCCGTCGCTCCGGCGAAGAGCACCAGGATGAGCTGACGGTCGGCGACCTGGTCCTCGACCTGGCACGCCACGAGGCTCGCCGCGGCGACAAATCCATCGAATTGACCGCCAAGGAGTTCGACCTGCTCGCGTATCTCATGCGCAATGCCGGTCGCGTGCTCAGCAAAGATCAGATCACCGAGCACGTCTGGGGGTATGACAGTCAGGCGACCTCGAACGTGGTCGAGATCTATATTCACTATCTCCGCGATAAAATCGACCGCGGGTTCCCGCGACCGCTGATTCGCACCATTCGAGGTGTCGGTTACACGATCAAAAGTTAGTTTTATCAGCTGTGAACTCACTGATTGCGCGCATCCGCTGGCGGCTGGTCGGGTGGAACATCCTGATCATCGGCCTGATCCTGGCCCTCGCTGGCTCCAGCGTGTACGCCGCGGTCCAGCGCAGTCTGCTGGACGAAGTTGACAGCGATCTCCTGGCCCGCAGCCAACAGGCGATTCCGTTCCTGTTCCCCCAACGGCGTACCGACGACTTTGGTCAGACGGGGGGCGCCACGCCAGGCCAGGGCGCGCCGCGACCGCGTACCTGCGAGGGGTACAGCGGTGGCGTTTTCTGCGTTGCGCTGGCGCCGGATGGCTCGGTGCGCGCCAATCCGCAGGACGTCTCCGTCGGCAACATCACCTGGCCGGATTCTCCGCAACCGACGTTTGCCACCGTTGACCTTGGCGACGGCGAGCATGCTCGCGTGCTGCTGCGGCGTATGCCCGACGGCGGCATGCTCATCATCGGCACGAGCCTGGAGCCGGTCGAATCGGCGCTGCACTCGCTGCTGCTGGTCCTGATCGGCGGTGGGGTGCTGGGGCTCATGCTGGCGTTGGCAGCCGCCTGGTTCCTCTCGGGTCGCGCGCTGATCCCGATCCAGCAGGCGTTCCAGCAGCAGCAGGAGTTCATTGCCGATGCGTCGCACGAGCTGCGCACGCCGCTGACGGTGCTGCGCTCGGCGACTGATCTGTTGAACCAGCATCGGCAGGAGCCGCTGGACGAAAACGGCGAGCTCTTTGACGACGTCCGCGCCGAGATCGCGCGCATGGAGCGGCTGGCGCAAGACTTGTTGACGCTGGCACGCTCGGACGCGGGTGGGCTCGAGCTCATGACCGCGCCCGTCGAGATGGAGGAGATCGCCGCCGAAGTGGTGCGCCGCACGACCCCGCTGGCACGCAGCGTGGGTGTGGAGCTGGCGCTACACGGGCTGGAATCGGGCGACTCGACGGTCGACGCCGATCCCGACCGCATCCAGCAGGTGCTGCTGATCCTGATCGACAATGCGATCAAGCACACCCCGTCTGGCGGACGGGTGGACGTGAGCGTGCGGCGGCACGGGCAGCAGGTGGCGGTCGAAGTGGCGGATACCGGCAGCGGGATTTCGCCGGAGCATCTGCCGCGCATCTTCGACCGCTTTTATCGGGCGGACAAGGCGCGGGCGCGGGAGCTCGGCGGCACGGGGCTGGGGCTGGCGATTGCCAAGATGCTGGTGGATGCGCACCACGGGCACCTGCAGCTGACCAGTCAGCAGGGCAGCGGGACGCAGGCGACGGTCAGCCTGCCGCTGGTCACCCAGCGGACCGTCACGTTGGGCGACCGCCTTGGCGGGCTGGCAGCACATCTTCCTCGCCCATAACAACGTGTGTTTGAGAGCAGGTCCCGGGGGTACTCTGTATCTGTGACTCAAACGACGCGACCGCTGACCGACCTCGAGATCGCACGGTCGATCAAGCTGCAGCCGATCCAGGCCGTTGGTGAGCGCCTGGGCGTCCTCGACGACGAGCTGGACCCGTATGG
>JAFAWJ010001175.1 GCA_019242065.1 Chloroflexota bacterium | reverse complement strand
GTCACCTCGGCCACGAGGGGGATGCGCCCATCCTGGCCGCCAGCCAGGACAATCACTCCTGACTTCAGCTGCTCGCGGACGGCGTCGGCAAGTTTGGCCAGGTCGTCACGCGAGGTACCGTCGACTGAGGCGGCGACTACGTTCACGCCATTAACCACGCGTGCGTTGCTGGCCAGGGCGCCGGCGGCATTGTGGGCCTGCTGCTGCTGCCGACGCTCCAGCTCTTTGCGAAGCGTGTCCATCTCGGCGAGCATGCCGTCGAGCCGCGCCTCGAGCTCTTCGGGGTTGCGGGCGCCAATTCGCTGCGCGAGGGTGTCGAGCAGCCGCAGTCGCTCCCGCAGGTAGGCCAGCGCCGCCGGACCGGCCAGCGCCTGGATGCGGCGTTTTCCAGAGCCGATGCCGGACTCGCTGGCGATCATCACGGCGCCGAGCTCGCCCGAGTGGTGCGTGTGCGTCCCGCCGCACAGCTCACGCGAGTAGTCGCCGATAGACACCACGCGCACGTCGTCGCCGTACTTTTCGCCGAACATCATGATCGCGCCCAGCTGTCTGGCGCGGTCCATGGGCACGATCTCCCAGTCCACGGGCAGGTCGTCCATGCTGCGATCGTTGATGATGTCGGTGAGCGCCTGGAGTTGCGCCGCATCCAGCCCGCGGGGGTAGTTGAAGTCGAAGCGGAGTTGATCGGGTCCGACGTACGAGCCCTGCTGACTGGTGCCTTCGCCGAGGATGTCCTTGAGGGCGCGATGCAGCAGATGCGTGGCCGTGTGATGGCGCCGCGATCGATCGCGGCGTTCGACGTCAACCTCGGCGCGGGCCAGCTCGCCCGGCTGGAGCTCGCCCTCCAGGTGACCGTAGTGCACGATGTGGCCCGCGGCGTCAGGGCGCGTGTCTTCGACGACGAACACGCCGCCCGGCGTGCGGATCGTGCCAGTGTCACCCACCTGTCCGCCGCCTTCGGGGTAGAACGGAGAAGCTTCGAGCAGCAGGCGGGCGGTGTCGGCGTCGCGGCGGACGGCCAGGACGCGCGTGTCGCCCTGGGTGCTGGTCCAGGCCAGGAACTCGGTGGGCGGGATGTCGGCGAACTCGCCCTCGCCGGTTTGATGGGTACGAACGACGGCGGCCTGGCGGGCGCGGTGGCGCTCGGCGTCGAGGGCGGCGTCGAATTCGGCGCGCTCGAAGGTGAGGCCCGCCTCGCCCAGGATTTCTTCTGTCAACTCAGGCGGGAAGCCATAGGTCTGGTAGAGATCAAAAACATCTTCGCCCGACACTGTTTTTGACGAGCCTGCCTCGGCGATCAGCCGTTCGACCTGTGCCGAGCCCGCCTGCAGCGTGCGACTGAACAGCTCCTCCTCGGCCGCAAGCACCTCTTTGATCCGCCCCGCCTCGCGCAAAAAATCGGGGTAGTGCTCGCCCATGCGCCGCACCACGGCATCGACCAGCTCGCCCAGAAACGGACGTTCGATCCCCAGCTGCCGAGCGTAGCGAATCGCCCGCCGCACGATGCGGCGCAGCACGTACTCGCGATCACCGTTGCCTGGCACGACGCCGTCCAGGACAAGAAAGGTCATCGCGCGGGCGTGGTCGGCCAGGACGCGCAACGCGTAGTCACTGCCAGTGCTGTTGCCGTACCTGACCCCTGAAATCGTCTCAGCGGCAACAATGATCGGCCGAAACAGGTCGGTGTCATAAATCGACTCCAGGCCCTGAGTCACCACGGTCGCCCGCTCCATGCCCATGCCCGTATCGACGTTGGGCTGCGGCAGCAAGGTACGCGAGCCGTTCTCGGCCTGGTGGTACTGCATGAACACCAGGTTCCAGAACTCGAGGCGACCACAGTCGCAGCCTTCCGGATCGCCCGGGAAGCCGCAGGCAAAGCCCGGCTGCGCGTAATACAGCTCGCTGTTCGGCCCGCATGGTCCGCTGGCACCTGGCGGTCCCCACCAGTTGTCCTCGTCGCCGAAGCGCTTGATGCGTTCCTGGGGGATGCCCGCCTGTAACCAGATCGCGTTCGCTTCGTCGTCCGTGAGGTGGATGGTGATCCAGATGCGGTCCTGGTCCAGGCCCATTGTCGACGTGGCGAACTCCAGCGCCCAGGGGATGACTTCCTTCTTGAAGTAGTCGCCCACCGAGAAGTTGCCGAGCATCTCGAAGAACGTCAGGTGACTCCGGTCGCCCACCTCGTCGATGTCCGAGGTGCGGAAGCACTTCTGGACCGAAACGTAGCGCACGTACGGCGGGCGCTCTTTGCCCAGGAAGTAGGGGACGAACTGCTGCATGCCTGCCGTGGTCAGCAAGACGGTCGGGTCGTTGTGCGGGATCAGGCTCGATGACGGCTGCAAGTGGCTGCCCTTGGCCTGCCAGAACTCGATGAAGGCAGCCCGGAGCGCGTCGCTGGAGAGCGGTGACATGGGTGCGTTGATGTGTGGATGCTAACGGACGAAGGCGTTATGCAAAGAGCGGCAGCTGGCGTTCGCGGGCCACGGCGCTGGTCCAGCGCAGGTTCGAGCGACGGTGATGGGTGGTCTTGATCGGCACGTGGCCGAGCCCGTGACGGCGCAAGATGCGGCTGATGGTCTGCAGCGCATGGCGGGGCGAGTTGTTGTGCTCGCTCAAATGCGCGAGCCACACGACGCCGGGCGGCCGATCATGGCAGGCGGCGATCGCCTCGCCCGCCGCGGCATTCGATAGGTGGCCGTAGGTGCCTGAGACGCGTTGCTTCAAGAAGTACGGATACGAGCCGGTGTGCAACAGGTGCGGGTCGTAGTTGGCTTCGAGGATCAGCAGGTCGAGGTCGCGGAACTGGCGCGCGACGTTGTGGGGCACCCAGCCCAGGTCGGTGGCGACGGCGGCGCGGCCTGTACCGGATTCGAAACGGAAGCCGAGCGGCTCGCGGCAGTCGTGCGGGACGGCGAAGGGCTTGAGGTCGATCTGGCCGACGGCGTAGTTCTTGTTGGACTCCAGCGGCCTTGCCAGGGACGGGTCGTCAAGATTGAGCGCACCGAGGGTCCCTCCCGAGGCGTAGATCGGCGTTCGATGTGTCTGCGAAAACACCCGCGCGGAGCGGCTGTGGTCGCCGTGGGCGTGGGTGAGGACGATCCCGCTTAGCATTTCGGGCTCGATGCCGATGCCTTCGAGAAAATCTTTGATCTGCGAGTAGGGTCGGCCGCACTCGACCAACAGCGAGGTGCCTTCGCTTTCGACGAGGTAACAGTTGCCATCGCTGCCCGAGGCAAATGACCAGACGTTCACCCCAGAGGGGACCCCTCTCGGTGGTATCCGTCGAACACCGGTTCCACTCCCGTGATAGTAAGGGGTACACGCCTACTACCGGAAGCCCCCTCGCTCGTTGGGAAATCCGTCCAACGGTACGGGAGTCCCAAACCACACTCCGATTGGGACCCCTCTGGGGAACTGCGCGCTAGTGGTCGAAGTAGTCCCTGAGCTTGCGCGATCGTGTGGGATGCCGCAATTTGCGCAGCGCTTTGGCTTCGATCTGCCGGATCCGCTCGCGGGTCACCCCGAACTCGCGACCGACTTCCTCCAGCGTCCGCTGGCGGCCGTCTTCCAGGCCAAACCGCAGCTGCAGCACCCGCCGCTCGCGGCTGGTGAGCGAGTCGAGCACGTCGTCCATCTGCTCTTTGAGCATCTGCCGTGTCGCCACGTCCGCAGGACTCAGCGACGCCTCGTCAGGCACGAAGTCGCCGAGGTGACTGTCGTCTTCAGAGCCGACCGGGATCTCCAGTGAGACCGGCTCCTGCGCCGCCTTTTTGATCTCGCGCACGCGATCGGCGCCCAGGTCGAGCTCCGCGGCCAGCTCCTCGTCGGCCGGCTCGCGGCCGATGTCCTGCTCCAGGCGCCGTGAGATCCGCGACAGCTTGTTGATCGTCTCGACCATGTGCACGGGGATGCGGATCGTGCGCGCCTGGTCGGCGATCGCCCGCGTGATGGCCTGCCGAATCCACCACGTGGCATACGTGCTGAACTTGAAGCCCTTGCGGAACTCGAACTTTTCCACGGCCCGCATCAGGCCAATGTTCCCCTCCTGGATGAGATCCAGGAGGGACATGCCGCGGCCGACGTACTTCTTGGCCACCGACACGACCAGGCGCAAATTGGCTTCGATCAGGTCACGCCGCGCCCGACTGGCCTCGTACTCGACCTGCGCCAGCTCCTCGTCGAGCGTATCGGCGTCCACGACGGCCAAATACTCGAGCTCGAAGATGCCGATCTCGGGCAACTGCCCCTCGGTCTGCCGATCGGAGCACCAGTCCAGGGCATCTGGCGGCAGGATATGACTCAGGATGGATGCTTCGACCAGCCCGCGCTCGGTTTCCTCGAGCAGCGCGTTCGCCAGGTCGCTCACGGCGCGCACGTGCTCAGAGTCCATGTCTGCCAGCTGCGACGCACGCAGCAGGGCGGCTTTGCCGTCGGCCTCGGGCGAATCGACCTGCGCGTCGGCCAGCGCGAAACGAAACACGCTGCGCAGGCGGCGGTACAGCTCGCAGTACATGGCGCGCACGCTCGGTGGTCCGTCGGCCTCGACGTGGCGGCGGATGACGTCCTGCAGATAGGAGCCGGCTTCCATGGCGCGGGCCAGACGCTTTTCGCCATCCCAGGTGAGCAGGTGGACGGTGCCGATCTCGCGCAGGTACATGCGCACGTGGTCTTCGAAGCCGTCACCCGTCTCTCGGGTGGGGACGACCGTGGGCGCCTCGAGCTCTTCGGCGACTGCGATGGCCGCGAGGGCGGCCGGCTGCGGTCCCGCGACCCAGGCCGCGTTGAACGTGGCGGTGGCCGCAGCCGTGTCATTTTCGCTGGATGTGACCTGAGGGGTGGGGGTGTCCTGGCCCGTGGCCAGGCCGTTGTGTGTATCCGCCGTCACCTGATGCCTGCACTTTCCCGCTCGGGCGAAAGTAGCTGATCGACTTCGCCGATCGCGCGTCTCAGCTCGTCCAATTTCTGCGACCACGCGTACACGTCCGCCTCGCGTGCCAGTGCGGTGATCTCTTCTTTTTCACGAATCAGTAACAGTTTCCTGATCTGGAGCCGTGTGGTTTCGAGTTCACGCTGGAAGTCCCGAGCTGATAAACGCTCGACATCCATCAATTTGGGCGCGATGGGGCGACTGAACGGCTCGAGCTCGGGTGCGAGCGGGCCGCCCAACGAGTGATACACGGCGCGATTCTCAGACTGGACGAATTCCAGGTTGTCAGGCGCCGGGCCAAGATCGGGCTCGTGGTGCAGTCGCGTCAAAAGTGCCAGCAAATAGGTATCAAGTGGCTCCGGGCGCACCTCGACGGGCGCGGGGACAGGTGCGGCCGGCCGCGGCTGCCGGCTTCGCCGTAGCAATTGTCGAATTGTCTCCGTTCGCGTCGCAAGCAGGGATGCCACTTCGTTAACAAAGTGGTCCTGCTCGATCGGATCCGCGATCCCCGCAAGTACCTGAAGCATCTCCTCGGCGGCGGCCCTCTTGCCCTGAGGCGTGTTCAGATCGTGTCGGCTCCCCAACCGCCGCAGCACGAAGTCTATAACCGGGATCGCCTCGCGAACCAGGGTTGGCCAGGCCGTCGCATCACCGCGGATTAGTTCGTCGGGATCTTTGGCGTTCGGCAGCGCCAGGACCTTCAACTTCACCCAGCGTCCGGGTGCTGAACGTTGCTGGCGCGCATTGGGACCGACCACGGGCTTGTAACCAACACGCAGCGACTCGTCGGCTTGTTGCAGCGCGCGCCAGGTGGCGGCCTGACCCGCGGCGTCCGCGTCGAGCGCCAGGATGATTTCGTCGACGTGCCGCCGCAGCAGGCGCAGGTGACGGTCGGTCACGGCTGTACCCAACGTGGCAACGACGTTGCGATATCCGTGCTGATGCGCCATCGCGGCGTCCATGTAGCCCTCGACCACGATCACCTGGTGCTCCTGCGCCATCGGCTTGCGGGCCAGGTCTAACGCGAACAGCGTCTCCTGTTTGTGGAACAGCAGCGTGTCGCGTGAGTTCAGGTACTTGGGCGTGCTCGTCTCGTCGAGCGCGCGGCCGCCAAACGCGATCGTGCGGCCCTGTGCGTCGCGAATCGGAAACAGCACCCGTTCTCGAAAGAAGTCATACGGACGCCC
>JAFAWJ010000731.1 GCA_019242065.1 Chloroflexota bacterium | reverse complement strand
CGGCAAAACATAAACGGCGCGCGGCCCGCGTTTGTTATCAAGCTGTCGACGCGGCGAGACGATTCCGTCGCAACCGGCCACCGATCACCTCCGCTATGGCAATTGCCGCCATGCCGACCAGCAGGTGCAGCACCTGGATGATCCAATGCCCGCTGCCGGGCAGGAGGCTGGTTTGGCTGAAGCCGAGGCCGGCCACGATGAGGCCGAGGACCGCGGCGCCCGCGACCATGCCCGCGGGTGCGCCCAGCTGTGACGCGACCGCGGCCAGGAGCCACAATGAGAGCACCAGCAGCACGCCCAGCAGCATGTGTACGGGTATCAGGCCCCGCGCATCGCCGGTCCAGAACAGCAGGCCCAGAATGAGGAGGAGCACACCCGTAACGCGAACCAGCATGTGCGCAACAGTGAACGTCAGCTGCATCCCGCTCTCCTTGGTCTTCAGCCTAGCTGACGGGCAGTCCTGCGCGTGCGTTAGCCTGTAGCTCGACCGAGATGTACGAGATCGAACGCCCGATGTATATCAAGGACGCGCCGCCGCGTGTCTTTGATACCCATGTGCACTACCCGTGGCGGCAGCGTGGTTCGAAACTGCCGATTTATACCGCCGACGGCATGCTGGACATGCTCGCGTACAACTGCCAGCGGCTGAACATCTACCGCGTGTGTCTGCTGGGGCGGCCGGGCGAAGGCAATGACCTGGTTGAAAAGGCGCACGAGCGCTATCCCCAGCTGATCGTGCCTTTCGCCATGATCAACGTCGACGAAACCCAACCAGCCGAGATCGGTGAGTTTGTCGAGCGCGGCTTTCGGGGACTCAAGATCATCAATCCCCGCCGCAACTACGATCACACCGCGTACTTCCCGTTGTATGCCGAAGCCGAAAAGCAGGGGCTCGCGATCCTGTTCCACACGGGCATCTCGGGTGGAATGATCGACTATCTGCAGTTCCCGCCGACCAGCTTCGAACACGCGGCCGAGATCTCGCGCGACATGGAATCCAACCGCCGCTACCCACCCGAATCCGAGGTTGACTCGTGGTACGGCGCCGCGCGCATGCAGCCCATCTTCCTGGACGGGATCAGCGTGGCGTTTCCCGAGCTCAAGATCATCGGCGCCCATCTCGGCTACGGTCTGTACGACTCGGCGGCGGCGGTCGCCCGCTGGCGACGCAACGTGTTCTTCGACATCTCAGGCGGCGTGGTGGTGCGGCGGCACCTGCTCGAGCGACGCATGCTGCGTTCCGAGGTCTCGACCCACAAACTCGTCTGGGGCTCCGACTGTGACATGGCCCACATGAGTCGCGAGCTGACGGCGTGGATGGAGGCATTCGAAAGTCAGGGGCTTTCCAAAGAAGAACAAGACCAGATCTTCTGGGGCACCGCGGCCCACATCTTCGGAGTCGACAGCTGACCCAGTCACCGCACCCAGAGTCGAACCAGGCTGCGCGCCTCGAGTCGTGGCGAGCCGCGCTCGCGCGCGGTGGCGTGTCCGCCAGCGACCGCGTGCTCATCGGAGCGTCGGTTTCAGCGGCTCTTCGACAGGACTGCTCGGCTGCCTTCGACGAGCTCGGCGCCACGGTCATGGATGCCGAGGAGGGTTCGATGGTCGACGCCCAGGGGGCGTATGCCACGGTACTCGTCAGCACGCCGATGGCGGCGCTTCGGCTCGCGGCCGGCGCGCCCGCGGACCTCGCTCGCAAGAGACCGTGTCTGGTGTTCACGACTGGCGAGTCGGGCGGCAGCATCGATGTCATCCGGCGTGACATCCAGCACGCGTTCGGCGGTCGGTGTGTCGACATCTACGCGCGCAGGCAGACGGGCGTGGTGGGTAGCAGCTGCAGCCAGCGCGCGGGTGGCATCCACCTGAATGAGTCGCGCTTCGAGCTGGACGTGTGGCAGCTCGAAACCGACACGCCGTGTGCCGACGGGGAGCTGGGCCAACTGGTCATCAACGGCCAGCCCACAGGCGACCTCGTGCGCCTGTCCCATGGTGAATGCGTGTGCGGATCCAGCCGGACGTGGGCGATCGACGGCGTCCTGGGACGCCGTGACGAGTTGGTCAGCGTGCGGGGTCATCGGCTGTTGCCGTCCGACTTCGAGCGTGTCATCCTGCGCCATCCAGGCGTGGCCGATTTCCGACTCCGCTTGTACACGAGCGGCCAGGAGAACGAGGTTGCCGTGCTGATCGAGGCTGATGCGGCCATGGCCAGCGAGAGCGACCGGGCGCGCGTCGAGGCTGAGATCAGCGAAGAGCTGAAGCGATCGCTCGGTCTACGCTTGCAGTGCGAGATCGTGCCACCGCCTCCGACCCGGTCAGGCGCGCGCGCAGCCCGGGTGCCCATTACTGGGTCTTGATCCCGCACGTGGACAGCTGGGTATCCATCTGGCCCACCGCTTTGTTCAGATCGTCCAGGGCCGCGCGCACGTCGTCGCTGTTGAGCATCGGCTGGTCCGTCCCGGCTCGTTGCAGGGTCGAGGCGAAGCCGTGAATCTGGGTCACCTCGGTCGGATTGTCCTGCGTCTCGGTGGTCAGGTCAGCGCAAGAAGCTGTCGCCAGCGCCTCGGCCGCGTCCGTCAGGTCGTTGACGTTGCTGAGGAAGGCATCCTGCACGTCGAAGGCCTGCGCGTCGACGGTCGGAACGGCCGTGACGCCTGGCGTGGGTGTCGGGACGCTGGTCGGCGTTGGCAGCGGTGTTGGAGGCGCGGACGGCCGAGCACACGCCGCCAGCAGCAAGCACGTCAGGCCAGCGGCCAACCCGCGCATGCAGGGCCGCTACAGGTCCTGGGCGCCCCTGGTTAGCG
>JAFAWJ010000538.1 GCA_019242065.1 Chloroflexota bacterium | reverse complement strand
CGTGGGTGACCTGCGGGGTGCGATCGGGGCCGAGGACGACGGTGATGGCACCCGTCACCGGCCACCACTTGCGGCGGATGGCGCGCGCGGAATCGAAGCTGGAGACGCCGTTGGGTCCAGCCGCTGAGCGCGGTAGATCGGGAGTGTCGGCGGGCAGCAGCTCCGGGTGGCGCGCCAGCAGCTCGAGATAGGTCTCGACGCAGGTCTGCGCGGCCTGGGCGTAGGCGCCGTCGTCGAGCTGCGCCTCGGCTTTTTCGAGCGCGGCGCGGAAGGCCGGATCGCGAATATCGGCTGTCCTGGGCATACCGGACCTCCCTCTCAGATCGAGCTGTTGATCGGAAGTTTCACTCCGTCGAGCTGCTCCTCGCGCCACTTCTGCTGCAAGTGATGTCGCTCCTTGAACTCTGGCATCACCTCTCTGGCGAACATTTCCAGCGATGCCATGATGTCCTCGTGCCGCCGCGGGCCAAACTGCAGCGTGAAGTTCATGATGTCGATGTGCGCTTCTTCGTAGCGGCGCAGGTTCTGACGAACGAACTCGGGCGAGCCGATGAACAGGCCGCGGCCGCCGGCGCGCAGCAGCGTCCGCTGCGTTTCGTCCTCCGGCTCTTTTTCGGGTGGCGGTTGCACTGTCTGAGCGGCGCCCTCCGCGCCGTAGCGGCGGACGAACTCGCGATGCAGGTGGTCACGCCCGTGGTGGACCTCACCATTGGTGAAGGCCAGCGCGAAGCCGAAGTACTGGGCACCGCGCAGCCCGCGGGCCATCGCCTCGTCGTTGGTGCGGCCCATCATCAGGTTGGCGCCGACGGCGAGCGCCGGATTGATCGCCACGCCGATGGGCCGACGAATCGCACGGATCAGGTCGTAGTAGCGAGTGACGCGCTCCTCGGCTTCGCGCGGGGTTTCGAAGCCGACGCCGAGCGCACCCATGCCCAGTCGGGCGCCGACCATGGCGGTTTCGAGCCGGCTCGCGGCCACCCACAGCGGTGGGTGCGGTTTCTGATACGGCTTGGGCAGGATGTTACGCTCGGGCATGTTGAAGTGAATGCCCTCGTAGCCGGGGTACGGGGTCAGCGTCATCATCCGCAGACACTCGCGGGTCGCTTCTTCCCAGGCCTCCTTCTTCTCGGCGCGCGGGGTGAGGAAGGCGCCGGTCTCGGTGATGGTGGCGCCTTCGCCAGTACCGAACTCGACGCGTCCGTTGGAGACCAGATCGAGCGTCGCGATGCGCTCGGCGACGCGGGCCGGATGGTTCTGGCGCGGCGGCATCTGGACGATGCCGTGCCCGAGCCGGATATCGCGGGTGCGCTGTGAGACGGCGCCGAGAAACACTTCTGGGGAGGACGATTCGCTGTACTCCTCGAGGAAGTGGTGCTCGGTTTCCCAGACGTAGTCGAAGCCGAGCTTGTCGGCGAACTCGATTTGCTCGAGCGCTTCCTGGAAGATCCGGTGTTCGTCCTCCGCACCCCACTGCTCCTCGTCAAGTGGACGAATCACGTTCAGCTGATATTGCACACCAAACTTCACACTACACCCCCGGACCAGAGGACCCGCTCGGCATTGTAGCGCTCGCTCTGCGGTGAGTCGGCCAGCTAAGAACACGTGTTGACAGCGCGGAAGCCGGCCTCCCAGATGCTGAGCCGATGAGTTTGGGCCGAGAACGACCTAGGCGGTGACGGCGGCGGGTACTTGGGTGTCGATGAAGGTGGCCACGGCGTTGGCGAAGGCTTCGGGGCCGGTGATGTGGAGCAGGTAGTCACCCTCAACGTCGGTGACCGTGGGGTTCTTCCATAGTTTGGCAATCGCCTGCGCGTCGGCGAGGGTGGCCAGCTCCGAGCCGCGCGTGCTGCGCATGATCGCCACGGGCGCGTCGACCAGGGGCGCGTAGGGCCGCAAGTTGTCACTTTGATAGGTGAGGGTCTGCGCCACGCGCACTTTGTCGTACTTGAAGCGGTAGCCGTCGCCCACGCGGTCCATGTTGTGCTCGAGCCGGTGCAGGTTGGACTCCTCGGTGTCCTGGGTGCGGACGGTGCGGATATAGGCCAACGCTTCGTCACGCGTCGGGAACTCGGTCGGCGAGGTGAGCATCGCGCTGGCCGACGTGAGCACCCGCTCCACGCGTGCTCGGTCCTGAAAAAAGTTGCTCAGGTGCAGCCCGCCGATCAGGATCACGCCCTGGCACTCCGACGGGTGCGTGGCCGCAAAGACCTGAGACACGCGCCCGCCCAGCGAATGACCGCCTACGACGGCGCGCTGGAGGCCGAGGGCCTCGACGAACTGATGCAGGTCTTCGGCATACTCCTGAGCCGAGTACGTGCCGTCGGGTCGGTCGCTGTCGCCATGGCCACGCTGGTCTGGAGCGAAGACGTGAAAGCGACTGCCAAGATAGGCGGCGGTCCACTCGAACATCAGGCCGTAGCCGGCGGAGCCGTGCAGCAGAATCAGGTTGGGGCCGTCGCCAGGCCACTCCTGGTAGCGGAGGGTGTGTCCCGCGGCGAGCGTCACGTTTTTGGCCGAATGTGGCCGGTCTGGTCCAGGCAAGCTCGTGTCTTCCTCTCAGTGCAGACACAAGCGTACCTCCCGTCGACCAGGGGACCGTCGACTCAGGGGGCCCAGGGCCGGCCGCGGCCCACTTCGCGACTGAAGATCACGCGGGGACCACGTCCAGGGCGATGAAGGCGTAGTCGCGGTAGCGCGCTTGCGATCGTCTTCGACCGGCCCGGCCCAGGAGTAGCGCGGACGCCCCGCCGAGCCGACGACCACGAACGTCGTGCCGTCGCGTTCAGGGTGCACGACCGCCGCTTCGCTCGGCGACGGCGAGACGGCCTGGACCGACGACGACCCGCTGTTGCTGGCGGCGTTGTAGCGGATCGGGTTGGTCCGCTCGTACAGGTGGTTGTGACCCTGCGATGGCCAGGTCGACCTGGTGCTCGGCAAACAGTGGCCCGAGGGTCGAGCGCACGCCGCCGTCGGAGGAGTGGCTTGCGCAGGTCGAGAAGGCGTACTCGTGGTAGAAGACGATGATGAAGTCGATAGTCGGATCGGCGCGAAACTCGCCGAGCCGCTGCCTGAGCCACGCGGCTTGACTGCCCTGGCTGTAGCCCAGGATGCCCTGGACCTCGTAGCTGAGGTCGTTGGCGTCCACGCTGATGACGCCCACGTTGCTATAGGTGAAGCTGTACACGGATGGGCAGCGGCCAGGGCCGTTCTTCGGCAGGTCCAGACGTCGGGTGTGGCCGCCGTAGCCGATGGAGCCGTAGTGGGCGACGGTGTCGCATCCGCATCGAGCGCGCCACTGAAGAGTTCGACGTCGTGGTTACCGGTGGCAAACAGCCACGGTGTCGAGGCGGAGCTCGGCTCGATGCCGCTGAGATAGCTGATCCACACGTAGGGATCGAAGTCATCCCAGCCGCCGCTGTTCGCCGGGGGTGCTGGGGTGTTGCCGCTGCCGGTCTTGTTTACGCGGGATTACGCACCTGCGCAATCTGCGAGACCAGCGCGGCCACCGCTGAGACGTTGGTAATGTGCGACGACGACTCCGACTGAAGTGAGGGCGCGTTGTCGAGGGTCAGGCCGGTGCCCGGAGCGCCCGTAATGCCCTGATCACCGTAGGCGGTGAAAGTGAACGGCTGAGCGGCCTGCGAACGGTCCGGCGCGGTTGTCAGCGTCGCGTCTGGCGTTGAGCCAACCTGCGAGCCGGACCGATACACAAACCGGTAGTGATAGGTTTGACCCGGCCGAAGGTTGTCCAGCAGCGCGTGAACGTAGAACTGAGTCGCGTTCAGGACGTCGGTTATGGAGGCGGTGACCGGCCCCGTGGGCACGCCGTTCCACACGGGCACGTGAGTGATCAACTCCCGCAGCTCGGCCGGTACTGACGCCCCATAGGAGGGATCGGCG
>JAFAWJ010000504.1 GCA_019242065.1 Chloroflexota bacterium | reverse complement strand
CTGATGTTCGACCGCTTCTTCAACACCAACTTCTACAGCGTGCCCCACGGCGGCGATCCGATCCTGTGGCAGCACCTGTTCTGGGTCTTCGGCCACCCCGAGGTCTACATCCTGATTTTGCCTGCGATGGGCATCGTGTCCGAGATCATCCCGGTCTTCTCGCGCAAGCCACTGTTCGGCTACGCCGTCATGGTCTACTCGGGCATCGCCATCGCGTTCCTGGCCTTCGGCGTGTGGGCACACCACATGTTCGCCGTGGGCCTGGGCCCCATCGCCGACGCGGTCTTCGCGTCGAGCACGATGCTCATCGCCGTGCCGACAGGCGTCAAGATCTTCAACTGGATCGGCACGATGTTCAAAGGCTCGGTGGCCTTCAAGACGCCGATGCTCTTCGCCGTCGGCTTCATCAGCATGTTCATCATCGGTGGGATGACCGGCATCATGCATGCGTCGCCACCGGCTGACCTGATCCAGCACGACACCTACTTCATCGTCGCCCACATCCACTACGTGCTGATCGGCGGCAGCATCATGGCCCTGTTCGCGGGCATCTACTACTGGTTCCCCAAGATGAGCGGCCGCATGCTCAACGAGACGCTCGGCAAGTGGAACTTCTGGACCTTCCTGATCTTTTTCAACGTCACGTTCATGCCCATGCACTGGACCGGTCTGCTCGGCATGCCGCGGCGCGTTTACACGTACAGCCCAGACCTGGGCGTGACGACGTTGAATCAGATCTCTACGGTCGGCGCCATTGGACTCGGCTTCTCGGTGCTGCTGTTTGTGGTCAACGTCTTCACCAGCCTGCGCTACGGCGAGATCGCTCCGGATGACCCGTGGGACGGGGCGACCCTGGAGTGGTCGATCCCGTCGCCGCCGCCCACCTACAACTTCGCCCGCATTCCGACGGTCCATTCGCGTGACGCGTGGTGGGCGACCAAGCACCCCGAACGGATGCACCTGGATCCCATCGAGCCAACGCCGCTCGCCGGCGGACCGGCGCACGCGACCGAGACACCGCACATGGTGGTGCAGACTGCACCCCCCGACGCGTCGCCGTCGGTCATTCACTTCCCGTCGCCCTCGTACTGGCCGCTGCTGTGCGCGCTGGGACTCGCGACAATGGCGGTCGGGCTGCTGCTGGCAGATGCGTTCGGTCCGGCAACGATCCCCGTCTTTTTGATTCTCGGCCTGGTGCTGCTGATTGGCAGCATCTACGGCTGGGCGTACGAGCCCGCCTGATGACTGACATCGCGGTCCCCGTCGTCGTCGACGCAGGCGCAGCGCCGCCTGCCGCCGAAGAACCGCTCGTTCTCGAGCATCCGCACACCAGCACCGGTCAGGACAGCCGCAAGCTGCTGATGTGGGCGTTCCTCGCCTCAGACTGCATGTTCTTCGGCACGTTGATCGCGACGTACATGGTCTACAAGAACCGCAGCCTGGTTGGACCCTATCCGCGCGAGATTTTCGACGTGCCATACACGTCGGTCAGCGCCTTCGTCCTGCTCCTGAGCAGTTTGACGATGGTCCTGGCGCTGGCGGCGATTCAGCGCGGCGAAGAGCGGCGGATGCGGGTCTGGCTCGGGGCGACAGCCCTGCTGGGCTGCGTTTTTCTCGGCGGCCAGTTTTACGAGTTCACGACCTTCTATCACGAAGGTCTGACGCTGAGTACCAACCTGTTCGGCTCGACGTTTTTCACGCTGACCGGCTTCCACGGCACGCACGTGTTCATCGGCGTGTTCTGGCTGGCGTCGCTGGTGGTGCATTCCTTCAGGGGCAAGCTGCACCGGGAGCACTCGCTGCTGGTGGAGATCGCCGGGTTGTACTGGCACTTCGTCGATATCGTGTGGATTTTGATCTTCACGCTCGTGTATCTGATTCCGGATTAAGAGAAAAGGAGACGCTGGTACAGCGAAGACGTTCGTGGAACAGAATCTGTCTTTGACACCACAACCACTAACGGCTCATGGCTAACAGCTAATGGCTACTCACGAACACGAGCTCGAGCACACCAACACCCATCCCGGCAACCGGACGTACGTCCTGGTCGGCCTCATCCTGGCCATCATCACCGTCGCCGAGGTCTTCTTCTACACGCAGGAGAGCGTGCGCGCCTTCCTGGTGCCCCTGCTGCTGGTGCTCTCGGCCACCAAGTTCGCCATGGTGGTCGGCTTCTTCATGCACCTGAAGTTCGACAGTCCGCTGTTCACCGGCGTCTTCGGCTTCGGCCTGCTGGTCGCCGCCTCGGTCATCACCGCCCTGCTGTTCCTGTTCGGGCAGTATCCACTGCCGCCGCACACCGGCTAGGCCGCCTGCGCTAGATCGCATCGGGAACGTCTCACATGGACCAGGTTCTCGCGGCGTACAGCCCGACGCCGAGTGTGATCGCCGGCGCCCTGGGCCTGGCGGTCGTGTACTGGCTGTGCACGCATCGCTACCGGAGCCGCTTCAAAGGCGCCACGCGCGTCAGCCTTGCACGACAGGTCGCTTTTTACAGCGCCGTGCTGCTGGTGCTCATTGCGCTGGCGTCGCCGCTCGACACAGCGGGCGATTACTTCCTGTTCTCGGCGCACATGCTGCAGCACGAACTGCTGATTCTGGGCGTTGCACCTCTGTTACTCGTCGGCACCCCCGGCTGGCTGCTGCGCGACCTGCTGGTGAGTACCCACACGACGGGCTTCGTGCGCTGGGCGCGGCAGCCGCTGATCGCGTTCTTCGGCTTCAACATCATTTTTTCCCTGGCACATCTGTCGTCGGTGTACGAGCTCACGCTCTACGTTGAGCCGCTCCACGCCCTGGAGCACGTCATCTTCATCGGCACAGCTATGCTGATGTGGATGCCCGTCCTGAGTCCGGTGCCCGACATCGCGCCGCCGTACCCTGCCCTGGGCCAGGTGCTGTACCTGTTCTTACAAACGATCCCCGCCTCGATCGTCGGCGCCCTCCTGGCGGCGACGGGTACCGCGTATTACGTGACCTACGCGATTGCGCCACGCGTGAGCGCGTTGACGCCCGTCGAAGACCAGCAAGTGGGTGGCCTGCTGATGTGGGTGGGCGGCGGACTGTACTTCCTGATCGCCACTGGCTTCGTGTTCTTTGCCTGGGCCAGCCGCGAGGAAGCAGCCGACCGACGGCCCGGAATACCTCTGGGGGTGAGCTGAATGTCGGAAGCCGCGGCCACGCTCGAGCGACGGTCGCATCCGCGTGACAGATGGACGACCGATGCCATTATCGCCGGCTTCGTCGCGATTGGCGCGTCCACCGCGGCGCTGATGATCGCCTTCGCGCTGGCCAACGGCGCGGCGGATTCACAGGGCAACGCGCTCCAGCGCTGGCTGTATCAGTTGACGAACAACCAGGTGGTGGCCTTCAGCAGTGGGCGCCCGGCGTATGCGCTGGCGATCCACGTCGTGCTGGGCATCGTCTGGGCGATCATCTACGCGCGGCTGGTCGACGGGAATCGTTCGCTGGGCTGGTGGGTCGGCCATGGACCAGGTTGGCAGCGCGGCATGCGCTTTTCGCTGCTGCCCTGGTTGTTCTCGCTGCTGGTGCTGTTGCCCGCGGCGATGGTCAACATGCTCGACTGGGCGCT
>JAFAWJ010000188.1 GCA_019242065.1 Chloroflexota bacterium | reverse complement strand
AACGCCTTGCGGGTGGAGCCAACTTCCGGTGCGCGCTATATCCGCGAGGACGTCTGCGTCGCCTGCAATCGGTGCGCGGAAGCATGCATCTTTCCAACGTCACCCGAGTCTTCCGCCACCAACGAGCTGGTTTTTGGGCAGGAGTCGCGCATTTCGTATGACCCGGTGAAGGACAACTTCACCAAGTGCGACCTGTGCTACTGGCGCGACGGCACCCAATCGGGGCTGGAGGGCACCGGCCCCGCGTGCGCGCAGCAGTGTCCGATCAACATCCGCATCCGTCAGGGCATCCTCAAAGTCGACGAGGGCCGCATGTGCCTGAACGTGCCCACGGTCAACGACCACGCCACCTGGGATCAGTTGCGCCAGCTCCAGACCTTCGCGGGCGCCCCCGCCCAGGACAGCCAGGTCACTGCCTGATGACCCACCTCCGCTCCCGCGAGGTCACGACGGACCAAACCCTCGTCGGGGAGACATATCCGTGAGCCGAGTCGTCATCCTTGCCGCGGGCATCATCCTCTTCTTGGTGGGTCTGGGCATCTCGTACGCAATCAAGTTCTCGGGCGTCCAGCCCTGGGGCCAACTGCTGAGCGACAACTTTTTGTTCGCCCGCTCCCTGCCGTTCACCATCGGCCTGGCCATCGCCGTCGGCTTCTGGCGCGCCAGCGGCTGGCACTGGGGCCCCGAGCGCCGCCAGGCAGATCAGGCCATCCGTCGCTTCGCCCCGAGCACCATCTGGCTCCACGCCCTGGCCGGCATTGCCCTCCTGGCCCTGCTGGCCACCGGCGGCTGGCAGTACCTCAAAGGCCTGCTCTCCGCCGACTCACCCGTGTCTATGGGCACCGTCTACCGCGTGCACTATATCGCTGCCAGCCTGCTGATCTTCGTCACCATCGCCTGCGTCACCGACTGGCTTCTCCGCAACGAAAACAGCCTGAGAATCGGCAAGGGTCGGTTCATCCGCAGCATGCGCGGACTGGCGCACGAGCTGCCCAAACCGGTTGGCACGACGCTCGGCTACCTGCTCGGACTGGACCTGAAGCGGACGCCACCGGCCACCGAGCAGTTCACCTATTACGAGCGGAGCATTTCGTTTCCGCTGTGGGAGATCAGCATCGGCTTGATCATCCTGACAGGTGTGATCAAGGCGATGCGCTACATTTATCCGATTCCGGGTGACCTGCTGTACTGGGTGTCGGCGGTGCACGTTGGTGCGGGGGTGCTGCTGGGATTGAAGCTGCTGGATCATCTGCGCTATGTGCTGGCGCCGTCGCGGTGGCCGCTGATGGTGTCGATGGCCTCGGGGTGGATTCCGGCCCGGTACGTGGAGCGCTTTCACCCGGGCTGGTACGCAAACCTCAGGGCTGAGCGCCCGGCGCCAGCCACGGCACCCACGGCGGCGGCGGTTCCCTCGGCGGGCACCGCTGGAGGCGGCTCGTGAAATACGTGTGGGCTGTGCTGGCCGTGCTCTACGCGCTGCTGAGCATCTATGTCGGCTATCTGTTCGTCGTGAGCGCGACGGGCGAAAAGCTGGGACAGAAGGGTTTTCTGCTGCAAGCCGCCCCGCTCTTCGGCGGCATCGCCTTGATCCTGCTGTCACTGCCCCTGATCTGGAACGCGATGCGACTGGTGACCGCTAAAACCTCGGGCTGGTGAGTCGCGTACCGTCGAGGACGATCGTTTCTCGGTAAAGGAACCAACACCGTCAACAGCCATCGCGGACAAATGGTCCTCGTCCAGCACACGGACTGGTCAGACGGTCGGGTGAGATCCAACTGTCGAAGGTGTACGCCATGGGTGTTGGCACGCGTATGTGACGAGGCTGATGCCAGTTACTGCGTGGCGTCCTCGCTGGCCGGCGCCGCGCGGGTAAAGAGCGTTCTTCGGCTGAGAGGCTGCCGCAGCCGCTCCGCCTCGGCGGCTTGCTCAGCTAGCCACTTGGCGCGTTTGGGCGAGTTCACCGCCGGATCGGAGCCCGAGACCGTCGGCGAAGGGGCAACTGCCAGGTCAGATACGTCACTCTGAATATCGACCAGCTCGTCGACCACCATCCGCGCTTCGTCGCGCTGCACATCCCGATACGCGCGCAGCCGCGCCGCCAGCTCGCTCGCCCCCGCACCATCCAGCTCCACCGCGAGCAACTCCAGCTCACCCGCGTGCAGCTCGCCAAACGAGCGCAGTTGCTGGACCACCCGGCCAAGCTTCGTCACCGGATGCGTCGGACCAAACGCGCCCGAACCAGGTCCCTCAGTCAAGAATGGTGTGACCCCGGTAACTGACAATCTTGGGTCTGGCCTTTTCCACCTCGGGATCGAATTTCTCAGCCGTGAAGTCGGTGCCAGCCTCCAGCCGTGCCACCAGCTCGTTGAAGGCGCCCGCCGCGGCGGACGCGGGCGTCACCAGAATGGGCGTGCCCGGCGCCACCGCCTCGCGGGCGTCATCGCGCAGCTCAGGCGGCACGACCAGGATATCCGTATCCCGCGGCAGATCTTCCAGCGGCGCCAGCGTCGCCTTCACCCGCAAGTTCGCGCGGGCAAAAACGCGATCCAGGCGACGCCAGGTCTGCAGCCAGTCGCCTGGCAGCCAGCCCAGGTGATAGCTGCACACCACGCGCTTCACCAGCACAGGCTCCGGCTCGGGCGCCGCGTCCTCCGCGTGTTCTGTCTCAGACACGTCGTGTTCGTCGGTCATCGTGTGCCTCTACTGGGTATGATATCGAGCCGTGGACGACGCTCACGCCCTCGAAGTCGCCACGCGCGCGGCGCGGATCGGCGGACAGGTCGCGCTCGAACACCTCGGCAAGCCGGACTACATGCGCTGGAAGCGGCACCGCGACGTCGTCTCGGGTGCGGCGCTCGAGGTCCAGGACGCGATCCTCGCCGTGCTCCGCCAGGAGACGCCCGCCTTCGGCATCCTGGCCGAAGAGGGTCCTGAGGACGAGCCCGTGCCGCTTGACGCGGAGTACCTGTGGATCGTCGATCCGATCTGCGGCAGCCTGAACTACGTGCAGGGCATTCCGTACTTCGGCGTGTCGATTGCGTTGCGGGCGCATGGCGGCATCCGCGTCGGGGCCGTCTTCGATCCGTGTCGCGACGAGATGTTCGCGGCCACGCTGTCGGGCAGCGCCACCTTGAACGGCGTGCCCGCGAACGTGCAGCAGATTGCCGAGGGGTACGAGGCCTTCGAGAAGTCGTGGGTCGGCTGCGACTGGCCGCATGACAGGGACAAGCTGGATCAGGCGATGCAGATCGCCCAGGTGATGTCCGGGCAGGTCGTGTCGCTGACGGCCATGGGCTCGCCGGCGCTCGGGCTGTGCAACGTGGCCGTGGGTCGGTTGCATGCGTACTGGGCGCTGGAGCTGAAGATCTGGGACATCGCCGCCGCCGCGCTGATCCTGACGCGGGCGGGTGGGACGCTCACAGACGAGTACGGCAATTCGTGGCTGTACTCGCCGGGTGGCTATATCGCCAGCAACAGCATCGTCCACGGCTGGACGATGCGCTGCCTGCAGCGGGTGCTGGAGCGAGACAAACTCCCCCACGGCCTGCGCACCCCCGCCCCACGCCCGTCCGTTGGGTGAGAAGTCACGCCCTGTCGCTCACGAATCACTTCTCCACCGTGGGGGTCGTAGGGGTCTCCCCTACCCCTCGACAAGGCCCAACTCACCACACCGCGAACTCGCGGCGAGGCGTACCCAGATCGCTTACTGCGACTGGGAGTACGCCTGCTCGAACTCCGACCGGATCGTATCCCCTCCCGCGGAGCGCCAGGTTGACACAAGCTGGTCGTAGTCCGTCATCGGCCGCCGTCCGGCGATGATATCGATCAGTCCATCCGCCAGCTGCGTCTGGATCAGGAACCCCTGCTTCTGATTCGTCGCCGAATACAGCCCAACGGTCGGATCCTGCTGCGCCACCGCGCCAAGCAACTGCAGCGACTGGTTCATCGACTGCGGGAAGTCCGACCGCTGTGGATCGAACAACACCGGCGCCGGCAAGCCCATGACGCCGGCCCAGCTGATCATGTTCGCCACGCCCTGCGAGGTCCGCTGCGGATTGTTGTTCTCGTCGATCTTGTAATCCTGGTCCTTGACCCCATAGTTCGCGGCCAGGTACTCCTGGCTGCCGAACGGCGCCACGATGTAGTTGATGACGTTCAACAGCAGCTTGATGCGCGCCGGGTCCGCCTTCTTGAGAATGATCAGTCCAAAGTTGCCAATGCCCAGGTTGTACTGGCCCTTGCCACCGGCATCAGCCGGAATCGGCGGAGCGAGCCGCACCATCCAGGGTGGGTCCTGTGTCGTCATGATGCGGTGGCTGGGCACCGCGCCGTCGTCGAAGTGCGCAATATTGGTCGCGTTCGAAAAACGATAGATGAGCTTGCCCGAGTCAAACGCGTCGTCCGCCGTCGGCGTGGTGTAGGTCGTGCTCGGATCGAACGATCCGTCGGCAAACACGTCGTGCGCCAGCTGGATTCCGGATTTGAACTGATCGGTTTCCCAGTCCTTGGTCCACTTCCCGTCGCTGCCGACGCCCCAGTTGTTGGGAGCGGAATAGATCGCCGGCCACAACTGCCCGCCGACGTTGGTGTTGCCGTACGCGTAGCGGTTGCCTACCTCGAAACCGATGCCGTACACGTTTTGCTGGGCGTTCGTCAGCTGCTTCATTTGCTGACGGAACTCCACCGCGCTTTTCGGCCAGGTCAGGTTGTTGGCTTGCAGGATCTCCTGGTGTCCCCACAGGGCCCAGTAGAACTGGGATTGGGCGATCGGCACGGCGAAGATCTTGTTGTCGTAGACCATGCCTTTCCAGCCGATGGTGGGCAGCGCGGCCAGATTCGGGAACTCCTTGACCGCGTCGCCGCTGACAAATGGCGTGAGGTCCTGCACTTTGGCTTCCAGGAACCCCGGCAGGTCCGGAATAACACCACCGATGGGAATCATGGTGATATCTGGCAGGTCGCCACCCGCGACAAGCGCCTGAAACTTGCCGAATGCCCAGTCGGAGAATGGCGCCAGGTTCAACTTGAGATTGACGTTCATCTCTTTGTTGAGTTGTTGCCAGAGCGTGTTCTGATCGACCGGGATGAGCGCGGTGAACACCTCCCCCGCGACGTTGACGTCGCCGCCGTCGCCGGGCGGGCTGGCGACGGACTGCGTCGGGTTTTTGGGATAGGTCTGGAAACCCGGCGGAATGATGTCCGTGCCGGGCACATCCGGTGCGGGGCCTTGCGGAGCCACGTAGCTTGGCAATTGCACGCGACTCCCGGCGGCGGGCTTGGCGGCGGCTGGCGCAGTAGTTGGCGCCGCGGCCGGAGCGGTGGTCGGAGCTCCGGCGGCCGTGGTCGGGGCGGCGGCAGGCGGAGCCGCCGTGGCGGCTGGTGCGCCGCCGCCTGAGGTGGGAGTTGTCGACGAGCATGCAGCCAGAATGCCCACACCCATCGACGCAAGCGCTACCCAACCTCCAGTAGCGACAAATTTTCGCCGTGTCCATCCGGCTGCGTTGATCTGCATGTTCGGCACGCTATCCCGTCGACCTCGTGGTGTCAAATTGCACAACTGTGACAATCGTCCGCCGCCTGAGCGCTTGCGCGTTCAGACCGGCGGGCGCAAGCAAACCGGGGTCGCGATCTACCGAGATGCCGTCGTTCCCGTTGCCAGGCGCGTACGGGTTGTCTGTCTTCGGCGGCCCATTCGGGTCGAGCTGCGGATTCCGGTCAGCGCGTAACCAGCCAGCACGTACTCCTGCGTCGCGCCGAACTGCTGCGAGCTGATCTGCTCACCGCAGCACGGGTTCGTCCACACCACGATCGGATCGGTCGGGTACTGCAGGCCTGCCTGCGTGGATACGTTTAAGGAGACGTCCTTGTACCACCAGCCCTTGTTGGGCGTGTGCAGATAGACAAACAGGTCCGGCTGGCCGGGCGCCAGTGCGCTCGCGGGCACCGTGGCCACAAAGCCAGCCGTGCCAGAGTTGCCGCCGAACGCGTCGCCAACGTCCGGCCGATTCAAACCGACCGTCCCATTCGCCAGCTTGGTCCCGCCGTTGGTGCGATCACCGGCGTACACCTGCACCTGATCGAAGCCGGACCAACAACTGGACGTCGTGTCTGCCGCCCAGCCCGAAACGAGTACGCTGGCGCCTGACTTGACATTGGCGCCCGCGCGCGGAGACTCGAGCACGCCGATATAGGTGTCGGGTCCAACTGCGCCGGGGCCCGCCGCCCAGACGCCGGTCATCGCCGGCGGCGCAGACTGCGCATAACTCGGCACCACGGTCGCCAGTGCCAGCGTTGCAGCCAGCAGCGCGACCTCTATCCTGGGTCGCCTCCCAATGTGATCCAGCACAATACTC
>JAFAWJ010001117.1 GCA_019242065.1 Chloroflexota bacterium | reverse complement strand
CAACTGCGTACCCGAAAGACGGCATCAACGATCACGTCATCTCGGGCTAGCCCACGGTCAATCCCGAGCAGCGCGGCACCAAGTGCGCGTTCTGGTACCACTGAGCGTGCCCGCGGGTGCAACTGTCGAGCTGCGGCTCCGACTGCGTCCACCGGCGATAGCATCGGTCATGGCGGATCCACTGGGAGCCGAATTCGAAGACGTTATCAAGCTGCGCCAGTCCGAGGCGGACGAGTTCTACGGCGAGCTCAGTCCGGCCACTGCCTCGGCAGATGAAGCCCTTGTCATGCGCCAGGCGTTCGCCGGCAAGTTGTGGAGCAAGCAGTTCTACTACTATGACGTCTCCCGTTGGCTCGACGGCGATCCGACGCAACCGACACCTCCCGCGTCACGTCGGAACGGCCGAAACTCCCGCTGGCGCAATTACAACGCCTTCGACATCATGTCCATGCCGGACAAATGGGAATACCCCTGGTTCGCTGCCTGGGACCTTGCCTTCCACTGCGTCACCCTGGCCCACGTCGATCCTGCCTTCGCCAAATACCAGCTGCTGCTAGTGTGCCGCGAGTGGTTTCAGGCACCGAACGGCGCGCTGGCGGCCTACGAGTGGGACT
The DNA here is from genome assembly GCA_019242065.1 of Chloroflexota bacterium. Next base: position 4,114 of record JAFAWJ010001117.1, on the reverse strand, counting down.
TCGGCGACGTCAATCCGCCGGTCCAGGCGTGGGCGGCCCTGGAGGTCTTCGCCATCGACGGTGCGCGCGACTACGATTTCCTGAGTCGGATCTTCGACAAGCTCCTGGTCAACTTCACCTGGTGGGTCAACCGCCTGGACGCGGACGGCTCCAACCTGTTCGAGGGCGGCTTCCTCGGCCTGGATAACATCGGACCACTTGATCGCTCGCATCTGCCGGTGGGCGGTACGCTCCAGCAGTCGGACTCCACCGGCTGGATGGCGTTCTACGCGCTGGTGATGGGCATCATCGCCGCGGCGCTGACCCGCAGCGGGCGGCGGCCGGACGTCGACCTGCAGCTCAAGTTCCTCGAGCACTTCGCCGGCATCAGCGGCGCGTTCGAGTACCAGGGTTTGTGGGACGAAACCGACGGGCTGCTCTACGACCGGTTGGTAACACCCGACGGCACCCCGGTCCCAGTTAAAGTCCGCTCGATGGTCGGCATCATTCCGGCGCTGGCGGCCATCGTCGTCGACGAGCAGATGCTGCTGCAATCGCAGCTGATGGGCAAGCAATTCTCGGGTTTTCTGCAGGACATCGGTCTGCGCGATACGGCCCGGATGACCCGTCAAGGACTGCTGCGCGGTGAAGCTCCCAATCGCCAGCTGCTGCTGAGCGTCATCGGCATCGACCGGCTGCGGCGCATCGCCACCAAACTCTTCGACGAGTCCGAGTTTCTGTCGCCCTACGGTCTGCGGGCTATCTCTGCCTACCACCGCGATCACCCCTACGTCCTCGAAGTCGAAGGCCTGCGGGCTGAGATCGACTATGAGCCGGCGGAGTCTACCACCGGCATGTTCGGCGGCAACTCCAACTGGCGCGGACCGCTGTGGTTTCCGCTGAACTACCTGCTGGTCAGCGTGCTCGAGCGTTATCGCCGCTTCATGGGCGCTGACGCCACGTTCGAATACCCGACCGGATCAGGCAAGCAGCTGACGCTGGACGACATCATCCGCGACCTGTCTGACCGACTCATCTCGATCTTTCTCGTCGGACCCGATGGGCGCCGCCCCTGCTTCGGCCAGGTCGACAAGATGCAGCACGATCCGAACTGGAAGAACAACGTCTTGTTCAACGAGTACTTCCACGGCGACAACGGAGCGGGGTTGGGCGCCTCGCATCAGACCGGCTGGACCGGCCTGGTGGCCGATCTCATTCGCCGACGTCACGGCGCAGTCCAGCCGCTGGGTTACATCCTCCGCAACGCGGACTCGCTGGCGTCCCCCCGCTCGAACGGTGTCACCGCCGCCCGCGCGCCAGCTCCAGCGGCAGGCGACGGAGGCTGACCAGCGCCACCTCAAGCCACTTGTTGACTGACGCGAGACCGCCTATCGTAGGCGGTCTCAGCTATGCGCTCGGTGCTCGGCACATTCCTGGTCTTCGCTGTCGTCGCGATGCTCGTCGTGACGACCCCGATCGGGACGGGCGAAGGTGTCCACCAGGATGAAATCCTGCACCCGGTGCTGCCGCACTCGCACATGATCAACGGACGGATTGTGAGCCACGCCGAGGCCGACGCTGCCGCGGCGGCCGCGCGCAACTCGCCGTCCACCTCGTCGCGTACCAGGGGCCCGGCCGTCGGCTCTGGTAGCGGCGCGGATGCGTCGGCGCTTGGCGTTGCGATCTACCCGAACGTGCCCGTCGCCCTGCCGGTCCTGCCATTGATTTCAGTCGCCCGGACCGTTGGCCTCGAGACAGACCTGCCCCACGAGTTTCTGGACGCGCCCCCGGACCCGCCTCCCGACTTCGCTGGCTAGTCCTCGGCGTTCGCGTTTCGATCGCGCTGGAGCCTACCCAGCGCTTTACTAGAAAGGCACGGTTTCTCTCCATGCTCGCCATACGTGACTCAGTGAAGGCTCGCCAAGCAGCGATCGTCTTCACTGGCCTGTTGCTTGCCATCGCTGGCTCAGCTGGCAGCGCCTCGGCGCACTCGTACCCCCAAACTAGCGATCCTCAGACCAATGCGCGTCTCGACAACGCACCGGCGCATATTCTCATCAACTACGACGGGGGCATCTCTCCGAACGGCTCGTCAATCGTCCTGCTGGATGCGACCGACAGCCCGGTACCAACAGCGCCGGATCCGACGACCGGCGGCCGGCAGGCGTCCGTTCATCCGACGTCTGACCTGACGCCGGGACCGTATACGGTCAACTGGACGAGCCTGTCGTCCGAGGATGGCCACACCGCCGAAGGCTTCTATACGTTCGTGGTCAACGGCGGGCCAGTCGGCATCGTGGACGGCACGTCGCAGGCCCAGTCTCCGGCCGCCGACATGCAAGCGACCCTGACCGTCACCTCCGCTCCCGACGGCGGCAGCTTGCTGCGCGTCGACCTGGACAAGACCACCGGCGTCGAGCGCATCCGCATCCGCCTGTATCGCCCCGACCTGGGCGAAGACCTGTTGGACACCACGCCGACCGGTGATGGAGGTTGGGCGCTGGCCAACAACGAGGTCGCCATACCGGGCGACTGGCACGCCGACGTGATTGTCCGCCGCACCGGTGTCGTCGACGACGCGCAAGGCGGCTTCGACTTCAGCGTCGACGCCGCCTCCGGTACACCGACGGTCGCCTCGGCTGCCGTCCAGGGTCCCCATTTCTAAGACACACCCAACCCACGAGGTATTTCATATGCGATCCCAGCACTTGAGACTGGCGCTTGCAACCGTATTGACACTGCCGTGCGTCCTGGCTGGTACCGCCGGAGTCGCTCTGGCTCACGCTCAGTACGGATCTTCGACACCCGCAGCAAACTCGACCGTTTCAGCCGTCCCCCAACTGCTGCTCATCACCTACACCCAGGAGCTCGCCGACGAGCAGGTGACGGTGACCGGACCTGACGGCTCCAACGTCACCACCGCTCCGGCCACCTTCGACCTGGAGAATCGACACAACGCCAGCGTGCCGCTTCGCGACGCAGGCCCGGGTGTGTACACGGTGGTGTGGCACAACGTCTCGGGCGACGATGGCGACCCCAACGACGGGACCTTCGTCTTCACCGAGGTAGCGCCGCCGGCACCGCAGGGTGGGGCACCGACACCACCGTCGAACAACCCGGCTACTCCGCCGAGCCCACCCGCATCGGCCGCCGCGTCTACCGCTTCAACGCCGACGCCGACCGCCACGCAAGCACCAACCCCGGCCGTGACGTGCGTCGACAATGGCGTCAAGACGCCTGGCATCAACGACGTGCGTGCCGATACCTACTGCAAGCGTCAGGCCATTCGCGACCTGTTCAAAGGCAAGATCGACAATTCAGGTTTCAACTACTCGCTAGCCATCGGCGAAGGTCTGGAGTCGGCGCTTTCGGACTCATGCACCGTCGATCCAGCCCTGTGCGTGTTGCCCAAGGGCTTCGGTCTCGGCCACTGAGACGCTATCCTCGACCCGAGACGCGAGCGTTGACCTCACCCCTGCCCGACCACCTCCAGGAGACCATCGCTCGGATCAAGCCGCTCGACGAACTGGCAATGGCCGAGGTCCGGCGGCATCAGGATGAGCTCACCAAGCCTCCAGGCAGCCTCGGCCGCCTGGAGCGCCTTTCTATCCAACTGGCCGGCATCACCCGCTCGACGCGTCCCCACTTCGAGCATCCCGTCATCACCGTGCTGGCCGCGGACCACGGCGTCAGCGTCGAGCACGTCTCGGCGTATCCGTCCGAAGTCACGGCCCAGATGGTCTCCAACTTCGTCAACGGCGGCGCCGCCATCAACGTGCTCGCCCGCCAGGCCGGCGCCCGCGTCGCGGTCGTCGACATCGGTGTCGACGCCGACTTGCCCGCCGACCTGCCGATCATCCACCGCAAGCTCGCGCATGCGACCGCCAACATGGCCCAGGGTCCGGCGATGAGCGTCGACCAGGCTCAGGCGGCCATCGGCGTCGGACTGGAGGTCGTCGCGGCCGAGTGCGCCCGCGGAGCAGACCTGGTAGCCCTGGGTGAGATGGGCATCGCCAATACCACCGCCGCCTCGGCGATGGTCGCGGCGCTGACCGGCGCGCCCGTCGAGGCCGTCACCGGTCGCGGCACCGGCATCGACGACGCCACGTGGCGACACAAAATCGAGGTCATCGAG
>JAFAWJ010001114.1 GCA_019242065.1 Chloroflexota bacterium | reverse complement strand
CGCCTCGACCGTTTCGTCCAGGACGGTCTGCGCCTGGAAACCGTGGAAGATGATGCGCGTGACGCGCTGTCCACGTGAACGGGCCAGCAGCGCATGCGCCAGTTCGTGCAGGAGGAGGGCGACCTCACCCGCGAGCACGGCGGCAGCCGCGGTCAACCACGCGGTAGACGACTCCCACACGGGAAAACGGGCAGGCAGCACGTTGTGTGCGAGCAGCCAGGTGGCCAGCGCAAGGACGGCTGGCCAACGCCAGTTGAGCGTGATCTCGATGGCCTGCACGCGCGCGACCGTGAAAACGCGGCGCGGCGGCACTGGCGACATGCTGCCGTTACTGTAGTCGCGTCGGTCGCCAAAGTCACGGGTTGTCGGCGCCGAGCGATGCACTGTCAATTACATGGACGTCCCAACACGTGTTGCCGAGCAGCCCGCGACTCGCGACTCACCAGCGACGCCGGCTACGCTTAGCGTCAAACTGTGGCGAGCCTCGTCCGCGCGTTGCTGGCTATCGCGTTGCTGGGAATGCCGCTGCTGGTCGTGCTGGAGTTACCCAGGCTCCTCGACTTCGCTGGTTCCGTACCGCCGCCCGCCGCCGGTGTGACGTACATTACGCCCACCCCCGGGTTCAGCCTTTCGGATGCGACGCCAACCGCGCGTGCCCGGAGCTCGAACATCGACGCTGGACCACCGCCCACCTTGGCGCCGCCCGCGGTCACCGCCACGCCACCGCCTACGGCGCAGCCAACGCCCACCGGCGAGCGCATCGTGATCGCCAACACCGGCGGTCTCGGCGCGGTCCTCCGCCAGGACCCGGTGACCGGCAAGCCAGTTGGCGCACTACACGAGCAGCAGGTCGTCGACGTGCTCGAGCATCGCGATGTGCCCGGCAGCGGCGACTGGATCCACGTGCGCACCTCTGACGGCGTCGAGGGCTGGGTGACGGGCGTCGTGGCACGGCCGGTGCCGTCCACGCCAGGCCCGTCGGGAAGCGGCCAGGTTAGCCGCCCGAGATCGGGGGTTTGAAGGTGACGTCCAGCGGCGCCTGAGGCACCGGCAACGTCAGGTTGTAGAGAAACGCGATCCCGCACACCACCAGGCTCAGCACCAGGACCAGGATCACACTCCTGACGAAGCTGTTGGTGAAGTACGGCAGTCGGAACATGATTTGCGCGAAACCGACGCCGGCCATGATCCCGCCGACACCCAGGATCAAAAAGCCCGTCGTGTCGGGTATCTGCGACAGGCCCCAGAGCATGACGGGGATGCCGAACAGGAGCAGCAGCGTCCACCAGACGATGTCGCCACCGAAGAAATGCTCCTCGTCGCGGACGTTTTCGACTTCGATCGGTTGGCTTTGGGATTCGACGGCCACGGCTATCGCTCCTAGCGTACCAGTCGGACGTGACTGCCCGTGGCATCTAGCCAGGGGTCTGTAACGCGAGCGACACGCCGCGTGGCCAACGGTGTGAAATCATGGCGGGATGGATCTGTTGATGGTGGCCCGCGAAGCCGCTGACCTGGCGCCGACCGCACGCGAGATCGACGATCCGCTGCGAGCGCATGAGATGCTGCCCGGGCTGCCCCACGGCGCGCAGATCGCACCGCTGGTGTCGCGCCTGGCTGTGGGTGTGCTGGTCCTGGCCAAAGCACTGGACCGCGGTGCCTCGCGTGCGGCCATCGGGGTGACCATGCAGCGCGCTCACCCGCGTGGGGTCGTGCTGCTGGGCACCGACCTGGGCCGCGACCTGCTGGGGGAAGGCCTGCCGCTGGCGGGTGGGATCCGTACGCTGCATGGGCGGCCGATTGCCGCGGTCGGCCAGGCCAGCGCGGCCGACACCGAGCGCCTGCTGATGGACCTGTGTCAGCGCGCGGGGGTGTCGTGGGCGCCGCCGTCGGCGCGAGCGGCGCCGGCGCGGGCGGTTGTCAAAGCCGAGGAGGTCGAGACGCAGGCGGCGGGGCTGATCGAAAAAGAGCAATGGCAGGCGGCGGTGGACGTGTTACGCGGCGGTGAGCCGCTCGGGCCGCGGGGCACCAACATGCTGGGGCGTGCGCTGATGCAGTTGGGTGACAAAGACGGCGCGCGACACGCATTCGAGCGCACGCTGGCGCGCGAGCCCGACAACCGCATCGCCCAGCGCCAGATGGCCTCGCTGGGCTGAGTTACGTCGACTGGGCGTAGACCTGGGCCGCGGCGGCCATGCCCGATCCACTGGGCGCGTAGCCCTGGCACCGCAATGCCTGTTCGAGCCCCGTCAGCACCAGCATGACGTTCGCCTGCTGTGCCGAATGGCCCATCACCCCGATCCGCCAGATGCGCTCGGCAAACACGCCGAGCCCGACGCTGATCTCCAGGTTGAGGGAGTCGAGCAAATACGTGCGCACCGCCTGTGTGGAGACCTCGGGCGGCGCCACGACGGTCACCACCGACGGCATGCGGTACCCCCCACACGCAAACTGCTCCAGGCCGAGCGCACTGATGCCCGCCGACAGCGCCAGCGCATGCAGGCAGTGGCGTTGGATGCGCGCCGCCAGACCCTCCTCGAGCACCAGGCGTAGCGCCTCGCGCAGGGCGTACACGCTCAGCACCGGCGAGGTGTGGTGGTAGGCGTGCTCAGAGGCCCATAACCGCGCGTGCAGCCCCAGGTCGAGATACCAGCTCGCTACAGGTGTGTGACGGTGCTCGATCGCCCACATCGCGCGCTCGGACACGCTGACGGGCGACATGCCCGGCGGCGCCGATAAGCACTTCTGCGAGCCGCTGAAGCAGACGTCGATCTCCAACTCGTCGACCGGCAAACGCACCCCCCCGAGGGTGGCGACGGCATCGACAATCAGCAGCGCATCCAGCGCATGGCACTCGGCCGCGAGCCCGTCCAGGGGCTGTTCGACGCCAGTCGAGGTTTCGCCGTGGACAACCGCGACGGCGCGCGGACGGTACCGGTCGATGGCTTGCCGCAGCGCCTCGCGATCCACCGGGTGGCCCCAGGCGCCGGGTACCTCGACGACCTCGACTCCGGCGAGGCGTCCGCAGATCTCGACCATGCGCTGCGCGAAGAACCCCGCGTTGGCCACGACAATGGTGTCACCGGCTTCGAGCACGTTGACCAGGGCGGCTTCCATGCCACTGCCGCCGGTGGCGGGCAGAGCGAACGTCGCGTCGTTGCGAGTCTGATACACCGCGCGCAGCAGCCCGGCCGTTTCTTCCAGCGCGTCCAGGAAGGACGGGTCCTTGTGCCCGACGAGCGGCTCGATCAGTGCCTGAATGACGCGCGGATGAACATTGCTCGGACCCGGCGCCATCAGGACGCGCTGGGGAGCATGGCGATCTTCGAGCCCTTTCGGGCTGGCGTTCATTGTCAAGGACTCTACGGCATCCTCTAGACTGAGTCGGTGGCGATCCAGGACGAGACTATTCCACACGTTTCGACCCGTCCCTGGCTACCCGCCGCGTTGGCGGCGGTTTCGGGGGCCGTCGTGGTGGGACTGCTGGTCCTGCTGTGGTTCGGTCTCCAGGCAAAGGAGGTCGCCAGCAGCCAGGTCGTTGACGTGCCGTTTTCGACGGCACCGGATTTCACCCTTGGCCTGTTCGACGGTTCGTCGTTCACGCTCTCGAGCGCGCTGAAGACGGGCAAGCCCGTGGTGGTCAACTTCTGGGCGTCGTGGTGTGGGCCGTGCGCCGATGAGGCGCCCGTGATGCAGGATGCCGCGCGCCGCTACGGTGATTCGGTCACCTTCCTCGGCGTGGACGTCGAAGACATCGATTCAGACGCGCAGTCGTTCCTGACCAAATACGGCATCACCTATTTGAACGGCTCGGGCAATGCAGGTCCCATCTCGGTGCAGTACGGCATGCGCGGGGTGCCCGAAACATATTTCATCGCAACCGACGGGCACCTGGTTCGCAAATGGAACGTGTTGACGACAGCTGATATCGAGCAGTTCCTGGGCGAGCTGCAGCGTGCCAGCGGCCGATCTGGCTGAGGGACTGCT
>JAFAWJ010000013.1 GCA_019242065.1 Chloroflexota bacterium | reverse complement strand
GGGCCTCGCCGGGAGTCAGGTAGGCCCGCGTGTGCTGGGGGATGGGCGTGGGCAGTACGAAGCCACCGTTGTAGTCGGTGTGCTCGCCGATCAGGTTCACGCGGCCTGGCGCGGCGGACTGCGCCGAGCGCATTGAAGCGGGCTCTCAGAAGGATCAGGAGGCGCGAGTAGCGCGTCGGGCGCGCGGGCGAACCGCGGGCACCGGCTCGGCGCTGGTGCCGTTAAGGACTGGCGCCTCCGCCTCCAGGTCGACTTCAACGGCTTCAACGGCGGTCTTCTTCGTACGCGTCCGGCGCGCGGGCTTGGTCTCCACAACTTCGATGACCTCGACGACGACGGGTTCGGCGACTTCGGCCTTTTTCGCCCGCGCACGGCGGGCGGGTTTGGCCTCGACGACTTCGACAACCTCGGCGACGGCGGGCACCTCCGCCTTCTTCGAGCGTGTTCGACGCACCGGTTTGGCCTCGACAATCTCGGCGATAGGGGGCTCCACGACCTCGATCTTCTTCGCGCGGGCTCGTCGAACAGGTTTGACCTCGACGATCTCCTCGTTCACCACGGGCTCGACCGGCGGCAGGGCCTTCGCTCGAGTACGCCGCCGTGGCGTCGGAGGCGTAACTTCCGCGGGCTCGGATTCCGTCAGCAACTCGAGTTGCGTCACGGGCTCCGCAACCTTGCGCGTGCGCGTCCGCCTGGGCTTGACTGGCTCGGGTTCAGGTTCGACTTCAGGCTCGGCCTCGGTTTCGGCGGCGACCTCGAGCGCTACGGACGGCTCACGCCGGCGTCGCGGTCGGCGCGGTCGCACCACCGGACCTGTTACATCTTCTTCTTCAGAGGGTGCGGAGGGCACCTCAGGCGCGACGCTGTCGACGCTTTCATCCGACGGCGCCACGTCTTCCGCCGAAGCGGCCTGCTCGTGCATTGCCCGCAGGCGCTCGCGGCGACGCTCCCACGCGCGTCTGCGCCGCCGACGCGAGCCACCCGCACCGGCGCCGTGCGACTCCTGTCCCGCGGTGCTCACCGGCGCGACCCCACCCTCGACCGTCACCCCGGCTTCGGTGGTTACCACCTCACCGTCCGCACTGGCGGCTGCCTCTTCGGCCGCGACCTCGCGGCGATGCTCCTCGCGCTCCTGGCGCCGCCGACCGCGACTCAGGAACATGCCGATCAGCTTGGGTGCCGGAATGATCTGCCCCACCTGTTGGCAGGTGGCCACCAGGTGATGGAAGTACCCCTGGCGCAGGGTCGACGTGTCGCCGACGATGATCAGCAAGCGACGTGAGCGGGAGATCGCCACGTTCAAGCGCTGTTCGAGCCGCAAAAAGCCGATGTCTCGACGCCGGTTCGCGCGCACCAGCGACAGGACGATAATGTCCTTTTCACGGCCTTCAAAGGCGTCGACCGTGTCAATCTCGAGCGCACGGTCAGGCGGCCAGTCGTGCGGGCCCATCAGACGCCGCAACAGGTCGCGCTGTTCGGCGTAGGCGGTGATCACGCCGATGGTCAGATTGGGAGGCGCCTGGCTGGCCAGATTGCGCGTGATGCTGGTCACCAGGCGCGCTTCCGCCACGTTGAACAGCGACGTACCGCCCGCGCGCGATTCGACGTTGCCGCGCAGTGAACGCGTATCCACCCACGTGACCGGCGATGGGAACGCGGGCAACCCGGTCCCACGGCGCGGAGCGGCCGGACCGGTCCGTACGCGGTTGGAATAGAACACACGCGACACCAGCTCGCCAATCGCGGGGTGCATGCGGTTCTGCTGATCGAGCAGCACCGCGGCGCCAGGCGCGAAGTGGCGCTCCTGGATCCAGGCGAACAGGCTCTTGCCGATGACGTTATTGGCGCCGGGTTGGGCCACGCCCACCAGCTGATTGCGGCCCGCATGTCGGCCGTGACGAGCGCCGGTGCCGTTCTGCTGGTTGCTGGCGGCGACGATCTGCTGCTCCGCTTCGGACATCACGGGTTGCAGCTGCATCGGATCGCCGACGAGGATCATGCGCTTGCCGCGGGCCAGCGCCAGCAACGAGTCGAGCACACCCGCGCGGTTGGCTTCGTCGAGGATGACGTAGTCGTACACGCGCGCCCCGGCGATGTCCTGGAGAACCAGCGCGTCGATGGTGGTGAAGATGACGTTGCGATCGCCCAGGTCGGCGTCGGCGGCCGCGTAGAAGGGGCGCGCTTCGCGTGCGATGCGTTCGTAGAAGCCGATGCGGGCGATGCGGTCGGCGGCATCGTCGAGGAAGGGCAGGACCTTCATCAACATGTTGTCGGTGCCGTGGTTGGAGTGAGAGCAGACCAGGATGCGCACGCCCGGGTCGCGCAGGATCAGCTGAATGTCGATCTCCGCCGCCGTGGTCGACTTGCCCGTGCCCGGCGGCCCCTGGATCAACAGCGCCTCGCCATCCTCGAGCCCCAGCGCCAGCGATACCGCACGCGCCTGACTGCGATTGCGCGCCACGGCCGAATTGACGAAGCGCTCAGGCCGCACCTGGCGCGGGGTCGGCATCGACGCGGGCGCCGCCACCAGACGCACCAGATTGGGCAGGCTGCCCGTCGGACTGGCCAGTTCGTCCAACAACGCGCGCTTCTGCTCCAGGATCTTGCGCCGCGAACGAGGTCGGACGTAGCCACTGTGCGGCGGATCGGACGCCGTGCGTACGCCGACGACCAGGGTGCCCGCGCCTGGATGCGTATCGATCACCCGCGCACTTGTCCGCGAACGGCCCTGATCGTCCAGGATCTCGAGCCACTCGCCGTCGTCCAGCTGGCGCAGCGCTTCGACCGCGATACCTTTGAGCCGCCAGACGTCCTCTTCGCCACCATGGCTCAGCGCGCCATCCTGGAAGGGGACGGTCAAGCGTTGGGTGCGCGCCTCGTCTTCCTCGGCCTCAGCCTCCAGGGCCGCGCGCAGCGGGGCCGCGAATCCGCTCCAGCGCTTGCCCGCCAGCTGGGCAAAATGGCGCTCGAGCATCTCGACGCCGACGTCTGTATCGGTGACCGGTTGATCCTCAGGCGGCAACGGCACGCGCTCGGGGTGGACGACGACGCCGACCGCGCCAGGCTCTCGGTCGGGCGGACGGGCATCTTCGGTCACCTGGGCGACTTTGTTGGCGATCAGGTGGCCGTCGCTGAGCGTGCAGCCGAACTCGAGGTGGAGCTGCGGGAAGCGCAGCGACAAACCTTCACCAGCGGCCCAGCGAGTTGGCGTGGTCCACACGACAAGTGTGTCCGCGGCGGTATTCTCGCGAAGGCGGGCGAAGCGAGTTTCGATCGGTCCAGTAGCCAGACCGGGCACGTCGTTCGCCTCGCCGTAGAGCCGCATCCAGGCGGTCAACGTCGCGCGAACTTGAGCCGCAAGTTCAATCCGAAGCGAAGGAACCGTCTCGGTGAACCAGCGACCGGTGCCAGGCCGTCTGAACCGTCGTCTACGACGATCGGTTGGCACGGTCCCCCAGTCGGTACAGGCGGGCTATCAGGGCTCGAGTACCGCGCACCTGAGGCATCTCAGGCTCAACGCCGCGAGGACGTCTCAGGCGCGAATGGAATGGTCAACGGTGAGTATACAACGTCGCGGCAGAATCACGAAAAAACGTTCGTTTGTCTTTTCAAGCGCTGGTGCCGAGCAGCTCGCGCGCCCGGTCGAGGAGCTCGCCGAGCTGGTCGGCGTCGAGGACCAGGAACGCCAGCGGCGGATCGTTGCGCGACGACTGGATGCCGATCGCTGGCAGGCCGCGGATCGAGAAGCCCGTACACGCGAAGCCAGCTTCGGCGTCGACACGCAGCGACGGCAGGCCGGTGGGCTGCTCGGCGTCTGGGAAGGTCGGCACGTTCTGACCCTCGGCCAGGAGCCCCCGCACGTCGGCGGCCAGGTGCGCCAGCACCAGGCGATCGGCCAGCACGAAGCGTGCTTCGGTGCGGACGTCGGCGGCGGTGAGGACCAGGGCCTCGTCTTCGCGATGGTCGGTCTCTTCGTCGGCGCCACCGGCCGATTCCCAGTCGAGCGTCCAGACCGATGGGCGCAGCACCGGGGCGACGCCCGAGGGCTGCTCGGGCGGCGCGCGATCTTCGAGGGCTGCCCAGGCAGCGCCTTCAGCCGCGGCGGCCTCGAGCGCGAGCAGCACGTTCTCGCGCTGATCGGTTGGCAACTGCAGGTCTGGCAGGGCGCGCAGCAGGACGCGGTCCCAGCGTTCCAGGAGCGCGCTGCGTTCCTCGGGGGGCAGCTCCTCGCGCAAAAACCGCAATTGCGCGGCGAACTCGCCCCACTCCTCCACGCCGGCCTCCGCGGCTGCGCCGTGCCTCAGAAACTCACGGATTCGGCGAAGGAGGGCCTCATGCTCTTCAGGATCCGAGCCGTGGCCGAATCCTGCACTCCCGCCCGGAGCTTCAGTCATCGCCGGGATCTTAGCGCAAGGCTGCGCATGATCCGACGCTTACGCCAGAAACGTGACGGATCCTAGCCCGCGTGAGCGCGGACGAAGCGGGCTACGCGACGCAGGGGGAGTTGGACGAGCGCGCGCGTCAGTTGTGGGATGGCTTCGGCCGCCATCTCGCCGGGCGTCGCGAAGCGACCTTCCGCCCACGTCGTCCGCGCCTCCAGCGCCGCGCGCAGCTCCTCGGGTGTGCGGCCCGCAAAGCGCGTGCGCGCCAGGCCAATCATCGCCACCATGTGCGCATCTGAGCCGCCCACCTGCGCCAGAGCGTGCTCGCGCGCCAGCGCCAGCGCGTGCGGGCGCGACCCACGCCCCGCCAGGCTCGAATTCAGCACCTCCACCCCGGCCAGCAAGCCCGCCTCGATCGCCCGCCCCAGTGCCCGCGCATGGAGCGAATGCGTCCAGCGCGTCAGGGGATGCGGCGCCAGGCACAGGCCCCCGCGCCGCACGACCCACTCCGCCGTCCGCTGCACGCTCCACAAGGCCGGCGGCCGCTCCTCGACAAACAGCGCCAGCAGATGCCCATCACGGGTCGTCACTTCGACACCCGGAATCACCTGCACGCGGTAGCCGCGCCGCGCCGCCCATTCTCGCGCCTCCAGCGCCGCCGACGTCTCGTCGTGGTCGGTCACGGCCATGACATCCAGGGCTGTCCGCGCCTCGATGTGGTCGACCAGGTCGCGCGCGCTGATCAGCCCGTCCGAGGCGAGTGTGTGCAGATGCAGGTCGGCGCTGCCGGTCGAGTGCAAACCAGCTACACCGTACCTCACTTCTTCACGAAGACCTGACCGATGAGTCCAGCCAGCAGGTAGACCCCCAGCATCGCGGCCAGCGTGTACGTCTCCAGCACGCCGCCCATGACCCGCAGGGTGGGCAGAAAGCCCTGGAACGGCGCGACGACCGGCTGGGTCACCGACACGATCGGCGCGGCGTACGTCGCCACTGGCGATCGACCGGCGACCAGGCCGAAGAAGCTGACCACGAGCCGCGCCGCCAGCAGGACGGCGGCCAGGTCGGCGATCGAGGCGACCAGACGCGCCGGACCGGGCGCGTCGTCGCGCTGACGCACCGCCTGAGTTGGCCAGCCGCCTGGCGAGGATCGCAGCGACACCGCGAAGGCGACGATCGCGCCAAAGACGAAGCCGCCGACGTGTGCCCAGACGGCCACGTCGCCGGATGTCGCTCGACTGGCGTGGGTGATCGCCGCCACGCCGATGAAGAACTGGCTGGCGAACCAGAACGCCAGGACCAGCACGGCGGGCAAGTCGAAGGCCCAGAAAAAGAAGAGGATCGGCACCAGGACGCGCGTCCAGGCGGTTGGATAACTAACGAAATACAGACCAAGGACGCCGGCGATCGCGCCGCTGGCGCCGATGAGCGGCTCGCCGTCGGCGGGCGAGACGATGCACTGGACCAGGCCGGCCAGGCAGCCGGCCGCCAGGTAGAACACCAGGTACAGCGCCGAGCCGAGGCGATCCTCGACGGCCCGGCCGAAGACCCACAGGAACAGCATGTTGCCGCCCAGGTGCAGGAAGCCGGCGTGGACGAACTGGCTGGTGACGAGCGTGAGCAGGGCGAGATGCGAGGGCGCGCTCCAGGCCAGGGCGGACAGGACCAGGTGCGGGACGGCGCCCCAGGTCTGGACGAACTGATCGAGGGCCGCGGCGCGCAGGGTGAGCTCGAAGGCGAAGACGAGGGCGCAGGCGGCGATCAGGGCGAGGGTGACCATTGGTCGTCGCCCGCCGCCGACGCTATCGCCGAGGGGGATCACCCATCCACTGTAGGCAGCGGCAGCGCGTCGCGATGCAACGGCTGGCGCTCAGTCGTGTATCAGCTAACGGCGGCGAGCTCGTCGGCGGTCAGCACCTGGCGCAGGGCGGACTCCTGGGCTTTGAACAGCTCGGTGTTCCCCGCACTCGCCATGTCGAGCAGCCGATCCAGCTGTTCACGGGGGAAGGCTGCGCCCTCGGCCGTCCCCTGCACCTCCACCAGGTCGCCCGCGCGCGTCTGGATCACGTTGACATCCGCGTCGGCGATCGAATCCTCCACGTAGGCGAGATCCAGCAACCGCTTGCCGCGCACCAGCCCGACGCTGACCGCCGCCACCGGCGTCACCAGCGGACTGCGCTGCAGCTTGCCCGCCGCCAGCAGATCATGAATCGCCAGCGCCAGCGCCACGTACGCGCCGGTGACCCCCGCCGTCCGCGTCCCGCCGTCCGCCTGTATGACGGTGCAGTCGAGCATGATCTGCCGCTCGCCGAGCCGCTTGAGGTCGATCGCGGCGCGCAGGCCGCGGCCGATCAATCGACTGATCTCCTGCTGACGGCCACCGCTGATCCCCCGATTCCATGGGATGCGCTGCGGACTCGAGGGCGGGATCATCGCGTACTCGCTGGTGACCCAGCCCTGGCCGCGTCCCTGCAGGAACCCCGGAACCTGCTCGTCGACGGCGGCGGTGCACAGCACCCAGGTCTGGCCCATGCGAATCATGCACGAGGCGGGCGTCGCCGTCAGAAAGCGCGGTTCGATGCTGACTGGTCGCAGCTGCTCCGCGGAGCGGCCGTCGGCGCGTGTGGCGGACTCCGTCATCGCGCCTTAACGTACTTCAACGTCCTTCTTCAACGTCCTTCCAGGCGATCACCGCCCGGCTCAGACGCCGCTTGCTCGCCACTGGACTCGGACAAGCCCGACGCGCGCAACGCCTGGCCCGCGCCCAGGTCCGCCTCCCCCAGCGCCAGCCCGAGCGCGTACTCGCCGATCTGCTGATACAGCCGCTCCATGACGGTGCCGAACGCCGCCTGGCTGCGGACAAACGGCGGCGGACCGAGCCGCTTGACCGCCAGCGCGTCTGACTCAGGCAGCGCAAAGTGCAGGGCGACCTCCTCTGTCTGCGGCGGGCCGGTCCAAAAGGTCGCCATATCGACCTCCGCGGCCGGCTCGGTTTCGGAACCCCCTTCAGCTTCCGGGCCGGCGCGCCGCGCGCGTAACGCGGCGACGATCTCGTCCTGCGAGCGGCCGCGCAGCAGGAACATGAGAAACGGATCCTCGTCGAAGCGCTCGCCGAGCAGATAGTGGACCGCGGCGATGTGCTTGCACGGGTTGGCCTGGTCGGGGCACGAGCATGTAGTGACCATGTCGTCGCGTTCGGCCGGCAGCAGACTGGTGCCGACCGACGCAAAGACGTCCTCGATCTGCTCGGGCATCTCGCCACTGAGCAGGCGCGCGGCGAACAGGGCCTCGGCGGACATGGCGTCGACGACCCGCTCCCACTCGGCGTCGGTGAGCTGCTTGAACCTGATGTGCACCTGGTAGGGCTCTGGCCGACTGCCCTGAACGACGGCGTGGACTCCATCGCGGGTGACGTCCATGGACACCACCTGGCCGGCGCGCGCGTAGGTGCGGCCGCGCGCCAGTCTGCCCGGGTTCACCAGGCGCTCCAGCGCCGCGATCCAGCGGCTTGCCCACCACGACCGCGCGAAAGCGCCGCGCTGCGTCTGCGCTTTGATCCCGTGGGACGGCAGCCGCGGGCCGTGGCGCTCCCACCACGCGTAGCTCGACGTCACGACTCGTCCTCGGCGACGGCCTCGTCGCGCCGCAGACGGAACAACTGGCGCAGGTCGTCGGTACTCATCTCCGTAATCCACGCCTCGCTGGTACCCACGATCGACTCGGCCAGGGCCACCTTGCGCTCGATGAGATCGTCGAGCGTTTCCTCGAACGTGCCGGCACACACGTACTTGTGGACCTGCACGTTGCGGGTCTGGCCGATGCGAAACGCGCGGTCGGTGGCCTGATTTTCGACCGCCGGGTTCCACCACCGATCAAAGTGAAACACGTGGTTGGCGCGCGTGAGATTGAGGCCCGTCCCGCCGGCTTTGAGCGACAGGATGAACACCGGCGGACCGTTGGCGTCGGTCTGAAAGTCGGCGACGAGCCGGTCGCGCTCGGCCATCGGTGTGCCGCCGTGCAGGAACAGGACCTCGCGCTCCAGCGTCGAGTGCAGGTGCTCCTGCAGCAGATGGCCCATCTCCGCGTACTGCGTAAAGACCAGCGCGCGCTCGTCGCTGGCCACGACTTCTTCGAGCATCTCGCGCAGGCGGGCGAGTTTGCCCGAGCGGTCGGCCAGGGGGCTGCCGTCGTGCATGAGCAGCGCCGGGTGATTGCAGACCTGCTTCAGACGCGTCAGCAGCGCCAGGACGAGGCCGCGGCGCTGGATGCCTTCGGACCCGGCGATCTGGCGCATCGTGTCCTGGAGCACGGCCTCGTACAGCGTGGCCTGCTCGCGGGTCAGCGAGCAGTAGACCTTCATCTCCTGCTTGTCGGGCAGGTCGGCGATGACGTTGCGATCGGTTTTGACGCGTCTGAGGATGAACGGCGCGGTCAGCGCCTTCAGCCGATTGGTGGCGTCGGTATCCGAGGCGCGCTCGATGGGCAGCGCGAACTCACGACGAAACTCCTCGGCGGTGCCCAGGTAGTTGGGATTGATGACCTGGAAGATGCTCCACAGGTCGGTCAGGCGGTTTTCGACAGGGGTGCCGGTGAGCGCCACGCGCCACCGAGCACCAATTGCCCGCGCCGCCTGCGCCGCCCGCGTGGAAGCATTCTTGATGTTCTGGGCCTCGTCCAGGACCAGACCGTTCCACTTGACCCGCGTGAGCAGCTCCTCGTCGCGATGCAGGAGCGAATACGTGGACAGCACCACGTCGTGCTCGCCGGCCGCGTCGAGCAGCTCCTGTCCCGAAGCCCGCTCCGCCCCGTGGTGCACCAGCACGCGGAGCGAAGGCGCAAAGCGCCCCAGCTCATGCCGCCAGTTGCCGACCACCGAGGTCGGACAAATGACAAGCGTAGGCCCGCTCGCCTCCCGTTCGACCAGCAGCAAGGCAATAATCTGCGCCGTTTTTCCCAGCCCCATGTCGTCCGCCAGCAGGGCGCCCAGGTTGTAGCGCTGGAGGGTGGCCAGCCAGGCGACGCCGCGTTGCTGGTAGCGGCGCAGGGTGCCTTCAAAACCGTCAGGGGATTCGGGGACCGTCTCGGCGCGGGCGCCGTGGCGGATGTCGTCGAGGAGCCCGTCGATCCAGCCGTTGGCTTCGACGTCGGCGAGCTGCACGCCGTCCAGGGCCGTCGGGGCCAGGGCGGTCGCCAGGGCCTCGGAGAGCTGCATGTCGCGACCGGTCTGGTGCTTCTGGATGAACGCCAGGGCGCGTTCGATCTGATCCGGGCGCACGTCGACCCAGCGGCCGCGCAACTGGACCAGCGGCTCCTTCAGGTGCGCCAGCATCTCAAATTCGTCTGGGGTGAGCGCCTGGTCACCCAGGGCAAGCTGCCAGTCGTAACTGACCAGGCTGTTGAAGCTGAGCATCCCCAGCCCATCACTTTTCACGGCTTCTGTTTCCCGCGAGCCGCGTAGCCGCAGGCGGACGTTCAGGCGCGTGTCCAGGCCAGGCAGCAGCACGCCAAAGCCGCTGGCCTTCAACAATAGGGCCTTGTCGCGCACCAGGTCGGCCGCTTCGCGGGTCGAGAGCGCGCAGGCCTCGGGTCGCGGCGTCCGCAGGCTGCCCTCGATGGGCGCAAAGACCCGCGAGGCACGGCCAAGTGCGGCCAGCACGCGCTCCTGTGGCTGATCGAAGCGCCGCGTCAAAAAGCGCGCCGTCTGCCCGCGATGCCGCCACACGTCTTCGACCGGCACCAGCAGACTCGGGTCGTCAGTGGCCTGAAGCAGGTATTCGAGTCGCCATGGCCGATCGCCAGACGAGGCCTCGTCCGGCGGCACCAGCCGAAAACACAGACGGAACGCGTCGTCCGCCGTGTCGTCGGCGGTCAGATCTGTCCAGTGACTGACCTGGCGGCGCAGCGCGGAGGCGCCGTCACCCTGCAGGTGCACGACCGGATCGTCACGACACAGCGCGTTGATCCATGCGCTGACCCCGGCCGGCACGCGTGACAGGTCGCCGGGTTGCAGCCGAGCATGGCGCACGACCTGGTCGACCGTGGCCGCCAGGTAGTCGGCCACCGCCTCGCGCGCTGTCGACCGCGACGCTTCGGCATCCCACGTCAGCGCCGTGGCCGCCGCCGGCATCGACTGCTGGATGGTCCGCAGCGTGGCCCGATCGCTCGATTCGTCGAGCACCGGCGACCAGCGGCTCAGCAGCTCGTCGTCGTCGTTCTGCAGGCGAGGGACGCACATCTGACGGACCAGCAGTGACAACGCAAACCGCGCCGCGACGATCCACGCCCGCAGATCAGCACCCAGCGCCGTCGGATTGCTCGCCGAAGCCGCGGCGATGCGCGGCAGCAAACTGACCGTGGCGACCTCGTCGAGGACGACCGCCGGCACCTGCCACTGCCCGAACTTCAGGTTCTCGAGATCCTCGACCGGTTCGGTCGACCGATGCGGCGCACCATACGGTGGCTCCGCGGCCGGCAATGACGGCAGGCACGCGAACACGTGACGCACGTTGGTCTGGGTTGCCCAACGAGTGAGCCCCATCAGCGACAGCGCGTGCCGCACCCCATCGTCCGACAACGCGAACGGGTGCACCGGCACGACGACCGCGGGTTGGGGCGGCCGTTGGCCGAACGGCGAGCGAACCTCCCCGCCGGTCGACCGCTTGCGCGGTTTGCGCGGCCGGATCCGCACGTTGGGCGACTGCTCGCCCCAGATCGCAAAGCCCGCCGGCGTGCCGCCACTGGCCAGCACCCAGCCGCCATGCAGAACCGAGGAAGAGGGCCGACCGCGGGGCACCTTACAAGGTTGCCACGAGCGCTGGCACGCGCTATGCCTTTCCCTGGATTTTGACAGCTAGAGAGGCCGAGGAACGCAGATGCACGAAGATCGAACCGACATCATCGAGACACCTGACGGGGAACACGAGGTTCACCAGGTTCGCGAGGTTTCGCCGCGGACCACGGAGGTTTATAACCGCACCGTGCCCGTCAACCAGGTCACGGAGGTCACCTCGACCACCGTGCCGCGCACCGACGTCGAATCGTTGGACACCGTCGCCTACGACCCATTCGAAGGGCGGCGCCTCGCCGCCTACCGTGTGACCCAGATCATCTACTGGGTCTTTGCGCTGATCGAAGGTCTGATCCTCATTCGATTGATTTTGAAGGCGCTCGGCGCCAACCCCAACGCGGGATTCGCCCAGTTCATCTATGGCATCACGACACCGCTGGTTGCGCCGTTCCTGGGATTGTTCGGCAACCCCGCGTACCAGAACAGCGTGCTCGAGCTGAGCTCGATCGTCGCGCTCATCGTCTATGCCCTGGTGGCCTGGCTGCTGGGCAAGCTGGTGTGGATCCTGGTCGGCGAGACGCGCACGGCGGTGCGCACGCGTTCGACGCAGATGGATTCGCGCGTATAACCAACTTATATTGGTGACATGGAGCCCACCGGCCGTGGACCGACGGTCAGCGCGGTCGGTGGGCACTAGTGGACGCCCGCGTGCTGGCTGCCGCGGTCCACGCCCATGCCGGTGGAGTGCCGCTCCATAGCCGGCTCGAAAGCACTCTCCGCGGACTCATTCAACAAGGGCAGATCGCGAGCGGAGCGGTGCTGCCTGGCGAGCTCGAGCTTGCTGCACAACTCGGCGTGAGTCGACACACGGTGCGGCACGCGCTGGGCGTCCTGACCAACGAGGGTTTGTTGCGACGAGAGCGCGGGCGGGGGACCACCGTGGTCTCGGCCAGTGCGCCAACGGTGTTCGAGCGCAGCCTGAGCGCGTTTTATGCTTTTGCATGGGAGACCCGCGCGCGCGGCGCGACGCAGCATTCGCGTGTTCTGGATCGCAAGACGCTGGCGGCGGATGCGACCTTTGCCGAGCGGCTGGGGTCGGTGGAGGGCGCGGAACTCGAATGCATCGTGCGCGTGCGCGCCGCGGATGGCGACCCGCTGGTGCTGGAAACGGCCTACCTGCCGGCGCAGTTGAGCTGCATCCTGGGGACGGCGACGCTCGAGGAAGAGTCGATGTACGACGAGCTCGAGCGGCACTGGGGTTTGCGGGTGACTGGCGCGCGTGAATCGATCCGACCGGTCGTGCTGAGCCGTGGCGCGGCGCGGTTGTTGCGCACGACGGCGGGGGCAGCGGCGTTCGCGGTCGAACGCACGACGTGGTCGGATCGAGGGCCAATCGAGTGGCAGGAAAGCCTCGTCCGCGGCGATCGCTACCTCTATTCGGTAGACCTTCCCCGCCAGCCGCGTTAACTGGTGAAGTGTGCGCGTGGCCGGCGACAATGGGGGGCACTGTGCGCTTTCTGCCGATCTTCGCCGCCGTCCTGTTGGCGGTCTCGTCCCTCGCCAGCCCGGCTCTCGCCCAGGAAGACCAGACGCCAGGCGATCAGTCGTCCCCAGACGCTGGGCCCCTCCTTCAGCCAGTCGACGACGCCCCGGCCGCGTGCGACCCGAGCGCCCCGGGCTTCCGCTACCTCGAAGTCCGCGGTACTGGCTTCGACGGGTTCACCGGCCAGCACCTGACCGCCGCGCTCGTCGACGGCAGCGGGGCCACCCAGGCCCAGTGGCCAAGCATCTACGTCACCCCCGCGGGTCAGCTGACCCTCGAGCTCAACCTGTGCGCGGAGCCACTCCAGAACCGGGCCGCCCTCGCGCCTGGTGACTACACCGTGTCGGTCGGCGCCAGCAACGGCGCGCAGATCGCCGCCGCGGGCATCACGCTCCAGGATCCCGTTGCCGCCGCAGCCATGGCGCAGCAGGCTCCCGCCTCGACCAGCCCTCTGGCGACGCCAACCCCCGCTCCGCGGACCGGCCCAGGCTCCATGCAAACGCCCATCGGCCTGGGTAGTGCCGGACAGCTCGTCGACAACTGGCAACTGGGCGTCCTCGGCGTCAACCCGGACGCCTTCGGCACTATCAAAGCCGCGATTCCGTCGGCAGTCACCCAGCCTTCGGGCAACCGCGACTTGCTGATCAGCCTGCAAGCCACGTACGCGGGCACCGGGACAGGCACCTTCGACGACAGTCGCCTGACGCTCATCAACCCTACCACGCAGGCGAAGTACGACCAGAACAACAACAACTGCGGGTTCATCCCGAGCGCCATTTCGCCCAACGTGGTGACACCCGGCACCGTGGTGCTCGGCAACGTGTGCTTCAGCGTGCCGGCCTCCGACATCGGCTCGCTGATGCTGGTCGACAACCAACCTTCCCAAGCGGACCGCGTCTACTTCGCGCTTCACTAACTCCGAGGTGCAACCCTGAGCCGCCTGCCGTCGTCAAAGTCCGAGACAGGAGGTTCACACCGAATGACACAAGCGCCCGAGGCGGAAGCAGCAGCTGACGAGCTGGTCCTCGAGCCACCGACCCCAACCCCAACCGTTTCGCTCGAGCAGGCAGCCTCGACCGTCAAAGTCGACGAGGCCACCGCCAAGCGCATCGACGCCGCCGTCAATAGCTTCGTCGAGTCACTCACCGCCATGGACGCGGAGTCGCCCGAGTTCGAGCGCAAGGTGGCCTCGATTAGCCGCATGGGTCGCGAAGAGATCCGGCGCTCGGCCGAGGCCTCCAGTCGATTTCTCGATCGACCCCTGGCGTCGATGAAGCAAGGTCCCATCTCGCAGGGCTCACAGGTCTCCGCGGCGCTCGTAGCCTTGCGCCAGCAGATCGAGGATCTGGATCCGTCGCGCCACCTGCAGGGCAAGCGGCGGTTCATGAGCTTCAAGTCGGTGCCGTTTGGCACCCAGATGAACGACTACTTCCGCCGCTATCAGTCGGCCCAGCACCAGATCGAAGCCATCGTGGCCGGTCTGTACCGCGGACAGGACGAGCTCATGCGTGACAACGCCGCCCTCGAGCAAGAGCGCGTCTACCTGTGGGCGATGAAGACGCGGCTCGAACAGTACGCGCACATGTCCGGCGCACTCGACGAAGCGCTCACCCGCAAGATCGCCGCTATCGGCGATGCCGACCCGGTCAAGGCGCGGGCACTCAAAGAAGACGCGCTGTTCTACGTCCGCCAGAAGCGGCAGGACCTGCTGACACAACTCGCCGTCGTCTGCCAGGGCTACCTGGCGATGGACCTGATCCGTCGCAGCAATCTCGAGCTGATCAAGGGTGTCGAGCGCGCGACGACCACCACCGTGTCGGCGTTGCGGACCGCGGTCATCGCGTCCCTGGCCCTCAGCAATCAGCGACTGGTGCTGGACCAGGTGACGGCGCTCAACGTCACCACCGGCAACATCATCGAGTCCACGTCACAGATGCTGCGCCAGCAGACGCTCGAAATCACCAACCAGGCGGCTGGATCAACGGTGAGCATTGAAAAACTGCAGGCCGCCTTCAATAATATTTACGCGACGATTGATACAATTGACACCTACAAGCTCGCCGCGCTGGAGAACATGCGCAAGACGATCGACATCCTGTCCTCCGAGATCAATCGGGCACACGAGTATGTCGAGCGTTCGCGCACGGCGGAGCTGGCCCAGGCACGCGCCAACGGGCTGGTTTCCGAGCTCACCTTGCCGGCGACTGCCCAGGGAGCCTGAGTACATGTGGCTGCTGCTCGTCCCGATCCTGCTTCTCCTCGTGGTGATGTTTGCCGTGGGCAGCCTGTTCGCGGGCGTGTTCTGGCTGGTGGGCAGCACCTGGCCGTGGCTGCTGATCGCCGCTGGTGCCTGGATGTTCTGGCATCAGGACGGGCGGCACTACCGCCGCCGGCAGGCCCGCGCGGCGTGGGTCGCTACTGGCAGCGCGCCGCCGAAATCGAAGCCGTCTTCTGGGAAGAAGTCGTCGGCGCCACCGCCGCTGCGGCCTAACGAGTTGCCGATCGACCTGCAGGTCAAAGTCGAGCAGATCCGACGCAAGGTCGACGTGCTGCTCGGCTACGCGGATCGCTTCCCGCCGTTTTCTCAGGACCTGTACCTGGTGCGGCAGACGGCCAGCGACTACCTGCCGTGGACGATCAATGCCTACCTGGCCACGCCGACGGACGCGGTTGACACGCCGATGCCGACGAACGGTGGCAAGACGCCACGGCAGGAGCTCACGTCGCAGCTCGACCTGTTGGATAGGAAGCTGGACGATATTGCGCAGGACCTGCAGCGGCAGGACGCCGATCGGCTGGTCGCCAATCGGCGGTTCCTGGAGCAGCGCTTCGGCGGCCGCGAAACAGCCGCCACCGGGGCGGGCGAAGCCGTCAGGATTCCCGTGACGGAAACCCCGTTGGAGATTCCCGCCAGCTAACACGCAAACTACCAGTCATCTCGAGAAGTGCCTGGCCAACAATCGGCGATTGACCCTGGTCGAGCTTTCCCTGGCCAGCAATCGTCGACTGGGCCTGGTCGAGCTTTCCCTGGCCAGCAATCGGCGATTGACCCTGGTCGGGTTCAAGGGGTTTCC
>JAFAWJ010000825.1 GCA_019242065.1 Chloroflexota bacterium | reverse complement strand
CTAACGTATGCAGACGCAGTCGACCGCCGAAGAGGCCCGACTCGACCAGTTGTGTGTCAACACCATTCGCACCTTGTCCATCGACGCCGTTCAGCAGGCAAACTCGGGTCACCCGGGGACACCCATGGCCATGGCGCCGGTGGGTCTACTGCTTGTGGCAGCGCTTTTTGCGCTTCGATCCGGAGCACCCGATCTGGCCCAACCGCGATCGCTTCGTGTTGTGGGCAGGCCACGCCTCGATGCTGCTGTACAGCCTGCTACACCTGACCGGCGTCAAGTCGGTCAATCCGAAATACGAGACGCTGGGGAAGCCGTCGGTCACGCTCGAAGATATCAAGCACTTCCGACAGCTCGACAGCAGATGCCCCGGTCATCCGGAGTATCGTTGGACATCCGGCGTCGAGACGACCACCGGTCCACTTGGTCAGGGCATCGCCAACAGCGTGGGTCTTGCTGTCGGCGCACGCTGGCTAGGCGAGCACTTCAATCGCGAAACTGCCATCTTCGACTACGACGTGTACGCGCTGGCAGGCGATGGCTGCCTGATGGAGGGCATCAGTCACGAAGCGGCCTCGCTTGCTGGTCATCTGGGACTTGGAAACCTGTGCTGGATTTACGACAACAACCACATCACCATCGAAGGCAACACCGCGCTGGCGTGTAGTGATGACGTCGCCACACGTTTTATCAGCTATGGCTGGAATGTGACGCGGGTCGGCGACGCCAACGACCTGGAGATGCTCTCGCGGGCCTTTGAAACCTTCCATCACACGGCCGACCGACCCACGCTGATCATTGTCGACAGCCACATCGGCTTCGGCGCCCCGCACAAGCAGGACACCAGCGCGGCGCATGGCGAGCCGCTCGGCGCTGACGAAGTGCGCCTTGCCAAGCGCATGTACGGCTGGCCGGAGGACGCGCAATTCCTGGTGCCCGACGGCGTACGCGAGCACTTCCAGGCTGGCATCGGCGCCCGCGGCGCCGCGCGGCGCGCGGAGTGGATGGAGCGATTCGAGGCCTACCACGTGTCTCACCCCGAGCTCTACGATGAGGCCGCCCGTCTGCTGCGGCGCGAGCTACCTGATGGTTGGGACCGAGACCTGACCGAGTTTCCCCCCGATCCGAAAGGCCTCGCCACACGCGATTCCTCCGGTCAGGTGATGAACGCGGTGGCGCGCAATGTGCCGTGGTTGGTTGGAGGGGCTGCCGACCTGTCGCCGTCAACCAAGACGCGCCTGACCTTTGGCGACGCCGGCGAGCAGGAGCACGCGACACCGGGTGGTCGGAACCTGCACTTCGGCATTCGCGAGCAAGCGATGGGCGCGATTGTCAACGGTCTGGCACTGACCAAACTGCGCCCATTTGGGGCGGGCTTTTTCATCTTCAGCGATTACATGCGCGCACCAGTTCGTCTCAGCGCTTTGATGGAGATTCCGACCATCTGGGTGTTCACGCATGATTCGATTGGTGTCGGAGAAGATGGACCGACCCATCAGCCGGTCGAGCAGCTCGCGTCGTTGCGCGCGATTCCCGGCTTGATCGTGCTGCGCCCGGCAGATGCCAATGAAGTCGTCGAGGCCTGGCGTGTGGTCATGCAACTGCAGCACGAGCCAGCCGTGCTCGTGTTGACGCGCGGCGCGGTCCCAACCGTTGACCGCACGCGGTACGCTTCAGCCGCTGGGCTGGCGCACGGGGCCTATGTCCTGGCTGATGCTGAGGAGGGTGCACTGCAGGTACTCTTGCTCGGCACTGGCAGCGAAGTCGCGCTCTGCCTCGAGGCCTACGAGCAGCTCACGAGCGAGGGCGTGCGCGCGCGTGTCGTGAGCATGCCGTCGTGGGAGCTGTTCGAAAAACAGTCGCAGGAATACCGCGACAGCGTGCTGCCGCCGCAAGTCGCCGCGCGGGTGGCGGTGGAGGCAGCTTCGGTTTTTGGCTGGGCTCAGTATGTGGGGCGCGAGGGTGCGATTCTGGGGATGCAGACGTTCGGCGCCTCGGCGCCGCTGCAGCAACTGCTCCAGAAATTTGGCTTTACGCACGAGCACGTGGTCGCGGCCGCGAGGGAGCAGATTGCGCGGGCGCGCGAGTCGCAGGCGGTCGGCTAGCTCGCTTCGCCGCACGAAAAAAGTGCCCGCCCACAACATTGCTGCGGGCACTTACTCGTCGGATCGTGCGGTCAGTTGGAGGACTAACCGTCACTACGGACCGGCGTTGATTGACCAGCTGTGTCACCCCCGCGTCCGCGGCCGACGCGTCGACACCGCGTTTCCCTGATACAGCGCCGCGACGGCTGTGCGGACGTCCGGCGCCACGCGGCTGGCATCACCACACGTAGATGATCGCGCCGCCTGCCGAACAGCGACCACACCTGGTCGGACGCGACGCTGATGGCGTCCTGCATATCTCGGTACTCCAGACGCGCGAACGCTCAAATCACACTGCCGACGTCCGTCTGCCGGAAATCGCGCAGCTCGTCCTGGTAAAGTTAGTCCTGCGCTGGATGACGGCCTGCGGACTCAGGGCCAGCGCGCTCGGCAAGCTGCTCGCGCGAAAGACCGGCCTGCGTTTCGTCAGTCACGGCAGCAGCGCACCGAGTGACGTTCCAATGGACCTCCACGGTGCCGATGCCGTTTTTGCGATGCGCTAGAAGTCGCCTGAGCCCGTCCGTTCCTCGGCTCTCATTCGGAACGGGTGCCGCTAGTGGAAACGTTGGTGACCTCGCCGATGGTTTGATCTCGCATTGACGCGACCAAGCCTGGAGCACCGTCCGCGCGTGTGGGAACCGGCTGGCCCTCGAAGGAGTCGCTCAGCTCGGCAGCATCCGCCGGGCCGGCACTCACGCCACCCCCGGCGTTCTTGAAGAGTTGGTAAAGGATGATCGCGCCGAACGTGCCTAGTCCAATTCCCCCGAGCTCGAAATCGCCGATGCGTACCGTGTAGTCCGCCGCGCCGACGATCACGGCCACGCCAGCAATGAAAAGGTTGACGCCGCGCGTAAAGTCGACCCGATTTTCCACCCAAATGCGAGCGCCGGTGATCGCGATCAAACCGAACAGGACCGTCACGACCCCGCCGATGACCCCGGTCGGAATCGAGCCGACGATCGCCCCGAACTTTGGACACAGCCCGAGGCAGATGGCCACGAGGGCAGCGATGACGAAGATGAGGGTGGAGTACACCCGCGTGACGGCCATCACCCCGATGTTCTCGGCGTAGGTCGTCACGCCGGTGCCGCCGCCCAGGCTGGATACGATCGTCGCCACACCGTCGCCGATGAAGGCGCGCCCGAGCCAGGGGGTCAGCTTGCGATTGGCCATCGCCTCGACCGCCTTGACATGCCCCGTGTTCTCCGCGATCAGGATGATCGCGACCGGCACGATCACCGAGACGGCGTTCAGGTCGAACCGTGGGTGGACAAAAGCCGGGAGCCCGAACCAGGGTGCGCTTGCCACCCCGGACAGGTCAACACCCTGCACGACGACGCTGCCGTAGGTCCGACCCGCAGCGGACGTCCCGCCGAGGATCAGCGCGACCACATAGCCAACGGCCGCGCCAAGCAAAATTGCTAGCCGCGCGATCATGCCGCGCGCGAGCAGGCCGATACAGAGTGTGCTTAGCAGCGTCACCGCCGCCAGCAGGACACTGTCCTGCGCCAGGCCTCGCGCAGCCGGCGCCAGGTTCAGACCGATGATCATGACGACCGAGCCAGTGACCAGCGGCGGCATCAGGGCGTCGATCCAGCCCGAGCCAGATACGTGCACGATCACGCCGATGAGCGCGTAGACGACGCCGGCGGCGAGGATGCCGCCTAGTGCGAGCGGGATGTTCGCCGTATTCAGGGTGCCCGCCGCTGGCGAGCCGATCACTACCGCCACGGGGCCGACGAACGAGAAGCTGGAACCGAGGTAGCTCGGGATGCGTCCCGAAACGACGAAGAAAAACAGCAGGGTGCCGACCCCTGAGAAGAAGATCACCAGGTTCGGGTCGAAACCCATCACCAGTGGGACGACCACTGTCGAGCCAAACATCGCCAACACGTGCTGCAGCCCCATGGCGACCGTCGGCCCCCATGGCAGGCGCTCGTCCGGGGCGATCAGCCCACTCCGCTTTTCGCGCCAGGTCATCATTGCCGCGGTGTCTCAACTTTCTGGAACTTTGCTCAAGAGGGCCGTGGACGGTTGCAACACAGCACCTCCTTGATCAACTTCTCGAACGCCCGTGCAGCCTGGAAGAGGTTCGCCTCCCAGTCTGCATGGGCGCCGTCGTTCGCACCGTCGGTGATGTACTTTACGCAGGCGAATGGGATCGACTCCGTGTGACAGACCTTCGCCAGGGCATAGGCCTCCATGTCGACGATGTCGCAGGGAATTGACGGCGCGCCCTGCAGGAAGGAGTCGCCTGAGCCACAGATGCCGTGTGGTAGGTGCGCGAAACACTTTGGAAAGCTGAGCATGAACGGGACATTCTCAAAGGGAGTGACGCCACGCGCGAACCCGAGCCCGGTCGCGTCCATGTCCCGTTGCACGAAGCGATCGGCGGCGGCCAGGCTGCCGGTCCTGAAGGTATGGCTGCCGGCCGAACCCAGATTGATCACATACGAGAATCTGCACCCCGTCACCGAGTGCAACCGGCGGGTGAGAGCATACGCGGCGTTGACCTTGCCAAGGCCCGTGTAGAGTACCTCGCAGCCAAGCTTCTCCAGACGTCCCTGGCCTTCGCTCTCGAGCGCCATGACAACAAGCGGGTGGCTCATCTCGTCGACTCCTGCGTGTGTTGCGGCCTGATCCCTGCCTGGGAAGGTCGATGAGACAGGTCGCGGGCGGCCGTGGTGGACGCTCGCTCCAAGTCTGGGGCTCACCCGCGGCTCCGGCGTCGACCAAACGGTTGATCCGGGGGGTTGAACACGCGGGTCCGATTCGGCCGGTGAACCGATGCATGCAGCCAAGGAAAGGGTTCTGTTGGTAGACGGCTCGCTATTCGGGGGTCGGCACATGCCGCCCGATTGCGGTGGTAGCGCCTTGTGGCGACGAAGCGTGACTGCCGACAGCTGCGAGCAGAGCGGCGTCTTCGCGTTGGAACCGCGCGAGCATCGCCTGCTCCTCGGCATGTTTGGGGAACAGGAAGAGGACGAGAATGCCGCCAATCAGCACGGCCACAAATCCCGCAAGGTAAGCCAACTGGTCACCCTGTAAGAAGGACGCTTTGGCCGCGGCGGTAATGCCGCTCGCATACTGCGGGTACTGAGCCGCGATGGTCTCGGCACCCGCGTAGGACTTTGTCAATTGCGTCACGACCGCGTCGTTGATCTCTTGCGCGCGTCCGGTCGCCTGAATAGCCTTGTTCGCGGCGGTTGCGTAGCCCGCCACCAGCAGGGCACCGAAGATCGATTGCATGATCGCGCCACCCAGGTCGCGTTGAAGATCGGCTGTCCCCGAGGCCATGCCGACACGGGTAACTGGCACTGATCCTGTCAGCGCGTGAGACGCCGGCGTGCCGGCGAAGCCTACGCCGGTCCCGACGAGTGCGTAGCCAAGCCCGACCACCAGGTAGGATGCGTTCTCCTTCCAGAGCACGAGCATGGTGAGGAAACCGAGCAGCACGAACACGTAGCCGGTGAGCATGGTCACTCGCGCACCCTGCTTTTCAACCAGTCTGGCCGAGTACGGCGCTACCAGCACCGTGCACACTGCCGACGGCAGAATCGCCAGTCCAGCCTGGAGCGTATCGTAGCCCAGCACGTTCTGCAGAAACTGCTGTCCGACGAACATCGCCCCCGTCAGCGACCCGAACACGATCACTCCCGCACACGCCGCGACCCAGAACGTTCGACGCCTGGCGACCGTCAGGTCGTACAGCGGGTTCGCCGCGCGGCGCTGGCGAATGACGAAGGCAATGCCACTCGCGATGGCCACCGCGAAGAGAGCCATCACCAGCACATACGCGTTCGGTATGACCGCGAAGTTGACAGCCAGGATGAATGTCCCCACCAGTACCACCGACAGGACTCCGCCCAGGTTGTCAACCGGTTCGGACCCCTCGTGGATGTGCGCCGGGATCAGCCGTGGCGCAAGCAGCAGTGCCACCACCGCGAGGGGCACGGTGATCAAAAAGACCGAGCCCCACCAGAAGTGCTGGAGGCAAAAACCCGAGGCGACCGGGCCCAGTGCGGCGATAGCCGACCCGATGCCCGACCACAAGGCAATGGACCGTGTTCGCCCTGCACCCGACCAGAGCGCGGTGATCAACGCGAGCGTCGTGGGGAACGACATACCCGCCGCAAGGCCAGTGCCGACGCGCGCGACGAACAGCACGTCCTCGTTCGGGGACCAGGCGGCGAGCACACTGAACGGGATCGCCAGTGCGGTGCCGGCGATGAGCATCAGCTTGCGACCGTAGCGGTCCCCAAGCGCGCCAAAGTACAGCACGGACGCAGCCAGTCCCAGTGCGAAGCCGACGGCGATCAGATTCAGGCTGGTCTGTGATGCGTTGAAGGCGGCGGCAATTGAAGGCAGCGCAACGTTGGCGACCGCAAGATTCAGGTTCGCGACGGCGGCGACCAGGATCAGCGCCAGCAGCGCCATGCCGGCGTGCGGTGGGGCCGTGCCGGCTGTCGGCGCCTCCGCCAGAGTCGTGGAATTCATAAAGGCTCCCCGGAAGTCATGGAAGTCGTCGACGTCTACGTGCCAGTCGTCGCATGGCCACTCTCGCGCGTTCACCGATCGCTGCCATCCACCTATGGGTGGAACCGTTGGGTGAATCGCGGCTGGCGCGGTCACCAGCACGCGTGGCGAACTGTAAGCGAAGTGTGGGTGCTGGTTGACTGGCTGCGATGCACGCGCCCGCGCACGATGACCACCAGGCCGGAATGAAACGGCGCCTCGGCAACCATCCGCGTGGGCTGGCCGTCAACAACAGCACTGGCCTGTTTGTCGCGCACACCGGGAACGGGATTGTCCGTCGCACGCATGAACAGCAGTGGCGCCATTGCCGTGGTCGCTGGCGCCACCGGTGCGGATCAGCGGTTGAGGATTGCATGGCTTACGCCTGCGCGAATCGAGTCGTGACGTCGTCCGCGCCAGAGGCCTGCAGAGAAGCGACAAACCTCGCAGCAGGTGCCCCTCCCGCTGCAGTTAGTAGCCCAGCACACGCTGCTGGTTGATCTCGCCTGCGAGCTGGGCGGTCAAGCAGGAGCACGCTTGGGCAGACGGCATGGCCTGCAGTCGACAAGGTCGCGTGACGTTGCTTATGCCGAGGGAGCGGCACGTGGCCCGATAGCCCGTCCGGTTGCCGATCGCTCCCATGTCATCGCTGCTGCACTGCGAATTCGTGCGAATGCCGCCAACCGGAGCACCTTGTGGCTGAGTGTGTCCCAGTGTAGGCGGATTGTAGCTGGTCGCCGCACCGCTTGTCGGTCAGTGTAGAGGTCGTCCCCGTTCCCAACACCTGAGTAGCCAGGGAGCAGCGGGGCAACATACCCCAAAAAGGTGGGTCCCATGTTCGGATCAGTGTCATCGGCCGTGTCGACGCCATTGGAGGAGAGCCAAGCCACTGAGCCCGCCGAGCAGTGGCGGAACGCGGGGAAATACTTTACCTGGAACTCCACCCTGCCCGAGAACGAGGGTCGGACAGTGCAAGTGTTCTACACCTGCACTGGCGATGCGGACAAACCGACAATCCTCATGCTGCACGGCTTTCCCACGAGCAGCTACGACTTCCGCGCGTTCATTTCCGATTTGCAGCCGGACTATCGAGTCTGCACGTTGGACTTCCCCGGATACGGGGTATCGGACAAACCTGCTGACGGCTATCGGTATTCTCTAGTGGACGACGCGCAGCTGGTCTGGCATTTCGTGACCACAATCATCCCTCAAGAAGAATTTATCCTCTTTTCACACGACCGTGCCGACAGTGTGGCGCTGAACTTCCTGCAGCTGTACCAGGCTGCCGTCGATCCGCCGTTTCGCATCACGCATCAGTTCCTGACCAACGCCAACCTGTATCTGCCTCTGGCGAATTTGACCGACTTCCAGAAGGCCATGCTCGATCCGCAGACCAGCGCCGCGGCGGTGAACGCGCTATCACCGGAGCTGCTCGCGGCAGGGATGGGCGCGACCCAGTATTCTCCGGCACTGAGCCCGAGCGATCCGGAAGTGCGAGCGCTCGCCTTCAACTTCGCCTGGCAGGATGGGATCCGCGTAATCCCGGCTACGATCCAGTACCTCCACGAACGGATGCAGTTAGAGGACGTCTTCCTAGATGCGCTGGCGCAGAGTGCGATCCCGGTCACGATGATCTGGGGCGTGCACGACATGGTCTCGCCGGTCCGGGTGGCTGACTATGTCTGGAGCCGAGCACTCGAGTCGCGCCCAGCGCCGGCCGCCTATTGGCTTGCGCCATGTGCGAACCACTATCTTCTCCACGATCAGCATCAGGCCATCGCCCAGGTAGTCCGTTTGACCCTCGCGGATGGTCCACACGCGGCTCCGTTCGACCTGACAGCCCACCCCTGTTCGCCGGTCCTCGTTGACCGGCACTCCTGAAGACCTCCGCGGACGGACCTGAACGCGGTATCGGGACGTGGACGCTGGTTACGAAGAGCGCATAGCAGACGGTCGTCACGATGCGCACTCTGTTTGCACAACCGGCGACTCGATCCTCGGTGTCAGCCGGGCCCCTCCAAATCCTGCCTGGGACAAGTCCGACGGCTTACGCGTATCAGGACGCCCGGCTCGTCTCCAGGCCGCCAGGCTTGTTGCGGGTTCTGTCACCGGCAGGAAACAAAGCGGCCGACGGCGTCTCGGTTGCGGGGAGCATGACCGTCTTTTTGACCACAACTGGCACTCACCCGCATGGGTTCTTTCCCGCTGCCGACCGCACTTCACCAGCCACACACTGTCAGTCGCGGGCACCTGCATAATGTGGAAACTCAGTACTGATCCGCCGCCGACGCGAGAGATAACGTCAAGTGCGACTGAAGGCTCGTTGACGCATCGGCCGAGTCATTCGGCCCAGCCCAACGACGTTACCCCGTGGACGGCGCATGTGACCTTGTGGATGGCCGCTGCCCTGATCGGCGTGGTGACGTCGATCAGCGTGTGGCTGTTCTTGCAGGGGTTTGCGCTGCTGCACACCATGACACTTGTAGCGGTTGGCGGCCTGCCATCGCCGCTGTGGTGGCTCGCAACCGCGCTGACGCCCGCCCTGGGTGGACTTCTGGTTGGAGCCGGTATGCACGTTCTGAGTCGTCCTACCAGGCTCGCCCCGATGGCGGACGTCATCGACGGGGTTGCCACCCGCGGTGGGCGATTGGACCTGCAGAATGGCGCTGCCTTCGTCGTCTGCTCGCTGGTGAGTATCGGCTTCGGCGCGCCAGTTGGTGCCGATACTCCCGCCGCGCTCATCGGCGGACACCTGGGCTCCTGGCTCGCGCTTCGGCTGCACTGGCGCGATGACTTCGTCCGCTCCCTGGTGGTCGCCGGCGTCGGCGCTGGGATCGCGGCCACCTACTTCGCCCATTTCTCCGCGGTGTTCTTTGCTCTTGAAGTGGTCCTCGGTGGCGTTGGCGGGTCGGTCTTCGTGATCCCGTCGATGATCGCCGTGGTCGCCTCGACCATGGTCACCGCTGGCGTTGGCGCCCAGCCGCCACAGTATGCAACGCCGGTCGTCGCCGACACTCGGGGTCCAACACTGCTCGTGTATGCAGGCGCGGCGGCCCTGGCGACCATTGCCGCCATCGCCTATGTCAACTTGCTACCGATCACACGCGCACTGTGGTCGCGAATCATGTTGCCCGATTGGGCTAAACCAGCGCTGGCCGGGCTGTTGGTGGGTGCGGTTGGCATCTGGCTGCCGGACATCTTCGGCACCGGTCTGGACCAGATGAACCTCGTCTTTGGCGGAGCGGCGGTTCCGCTAGGCTTGCTCATCCTGGTCGCGTGCGCCAAACTCATTCTCACGCCCAACAGTCTGGCCGGCGGTTTCGCTGGTGGTCTTATCGGACCGGCTGTGCTGATCGGATCGTGGTTGGGGGCGGCATACGGCGACGTGATCCTCCGGCTCTTTCCAGGCGTTGAGGTGTCACCGGTTGCGCTGTCGATGGTAGCCACGGCGGCGATGCTGGCCGCGACATTTCATGCACCACTGTTCGCCACGATGATCATTTTCGAAAGCGTGGGCGACCTGTCGTTCCTGGTGCCGCTGACCATAAGTGCTGCTCTCGCGTACGGCACTGCGCGGCTCTTTCAGCCAGGCTCTGCGTACACCTTTGGTTTCCGACGGCCTGTTCAAGGCGCTGGTCGGCGACGCCCATGGACTTGACTTCAACGTTGAGGACGCGACCTTCGACGACGAGACAAAATGGCGACTGCTCGCCCGCCCTGCGGCGCATCCGTGTCAGCGTGAACCTCGCGCCGTCCCACCGGATCAAGACGCTCGCGCACGAGCTGGCGCATGCGCTCCTGCACGGCCAGCCGATGGAGCGTGGGTTGATGGAGCTGGAGGCCGAATCCGTGGCGTTCGTGGTCTGCGACGCCTTGGGCATCGCCAGCGATGACTGGAGCTTCGGCTATGTGACTACCTGGAGCGGCGGTGG